>CAYJHJ010000023.1:0-9938 GCA_964370095.1 uncultured Desulfovibrionaceae bacterium
GCCAAAATCTTTATAATAAATGGCAAGGGCATATCAGCGATATAGATGATATTTAAAAGCAACTCCTTGACTATTTAAAAAAAAGCATTATTTCAAATCAGCATTAAAAAATTTGCCAAATAAGAATACAGGATTAAGGACTAAATTATGAAAGAACGTTATGATGATATTGATGAATATATTGCAGATCTTCAAGCTGAAATTGAAGTAACCCCAATTTGCGCTAACCACCACTATAATCTTGGTTTGGCAATGCTTTCAAAAAACGATTTTGATGCAGCCGAAAGCTCATTTTTAGAAGCTGTTCGCCAATCTTCACGCCTTGCTGAAGCTTATGTGCAATTAGGCGGAATTTGCCTCCATAGAAATGATTATGAAGGTTGCTTAAGATATAATCAAGAAGCTTCGCAAATTCGTCCGAAATTTGCAATTGCTCAAGCAAATATAGGTTTTGCGCACTTGCAGACAGGCGAAATTGAAAAAGCTATTTTTGCACTTAATAAGGCTATTAAATGGGATCCAAACCTTGTTCAAGCTATCACAACTCTTTCTTCTGCTTATCTTATGCAAGATGATTTAGAAACAGCAATGAAAATGGCAAAAGAAGCGTTGAGAATTCAGCCTGCTTTTGCACCGGCTTGGAACAACGTTGCCTTGGTTTATACGCAAAAAGGCGATTTTCAAGAAGCCTTAAAGGCGATGGATAAGGCTATTGAACTTGGCTATGATGTGCCAAAAGAATTTGCTGATGAATTAGAAGCTCATAGAGCATAACTTTTTACTTAAATTTTTTTATATTTATCTTAAGGGTAATATTATGTGGGAATATACTGAAAAAGTGCACGATCATTTCTTAAACCCAAGAAATGCAGGCCAAATGGAAAACCCAACCGCTGTTGGCGAAGTGGGAAGCCTTGCCTGCGGTGATGCACTTAAATTATACTTGAAAATTGATGATGATATTATAACAGATGCAAAATTCCAAACTTTTGGATGTGCTTCTGCTATTGCGGCATCTTCTGCCTTGACTGAAATAATTAAAGGTATGAAAGTTGAAGATGCGGCAAAAGTGAAGAATAAAGATATAGCTGAATTTTTGGGTGGCTTGCCGCCTGAAAAAATGCATTGCTCTGTCATGGGTGAAGAAGCTTTAGAAGCTGCAATCCGTGATTATCAAGGTTTGCCACCTCTTGAGCATGTTGACGATCATTCAGCTTTGGTTTGCAAATGTTTTGGAATTACTGAAAATCAAATCCGTGAAGCTGTGCGTGTGAACGGGCTTAAAGCTGTGAAAGACGTTACAAACTTCACAAAAGCAGGCGGTGCTTGCGGAAAATGCAAAGGCCTTATCCAAGATATTATTGAAGATGAAGCGGGCACAGCAAAAGAAAAAGTGATGACTGAACTAAAGCCTGTCAAAACTTCTTCAATGTCAAATATTCAGCGCATGCAAAAAGTTTTGCAAGTAATTGAAAATGATATTCGCCCTCGCCTTGTGCAAGACGGTGGTGATATTGAACTTATTGATATGGACGGCTTGCGTGTGATTGTTTCCTTTAGGGGAAAATGCGCATCTTGCAAAGCTTCACACCTTACTATTAAAAATGTGGTGGAAAAAACTTTAAGAGAGCAAGTTGAGCCGGCCATTGAAGTTGTGGAGGCATAAGTATGAAGCTTATTGAAAATCCTATCTATCTTGACAACAATGCCACAACAATGGTGGCACCCGAAGTTGTTGAGGCCATGCTTCCTATTTTCAGCCCTCTTTATGGTAATGCTTCTTCTATGCACACTTTTGGTGGGCAGATGAAAAGCTTTATCGATAATGCACGTCAACAGATTGCAGAAACAATCAATGCCGAACCTGATGAAATAATTTTCACTTCTTGCGGAACTGAAAGCGATAATACTGCTTTTCATACTGCAAGGCTTACGCAAGCAAATAAAAAAATATTTATAACAACAAGTGTTGAACACTCAGCAATTATTCATTCTGCAAAGCAAATGGAAACACTTGGTAATAAATCAATCTTGCTTGAAGTTGATGAAAATGGCCAAATTGATATTGAAAAATATAAAGAAACTGTAAAGCAAAATGCCGATGATATTGCTCTTATTTCTGTGATGCACGCTAACAACGAAACAGGCACAATCTTCCCTATTGAAAAAATGGCAAATATAGCAAAAGAATACGGCATACTTTTCCATACCGATGCTGTGCAATCTGTAACAAAAGAAAAGATTTACGTTAAAAAAACTCCTATAGATTTAATGGCTTTTTCAGGCCATAAAGTGCATGCTCCTAAGGGCATAGGTGTTTTATATCTTCGCCGCGGAACTCGTTTCCGTCCTTTCATGCTTGGCGGACATCAAGAAGATGGAAAAAGAGCGGGAACAGAAAATGTGCCTTATATTGTTGGACTTGGTAAAGCTTTTGAAATTGCTGAAAAAGCAGGAGAGGCCGAACACGCAAGAGTAAAAGCAATGAGAGATAGATTGCAAAAAGGCCTTTTAGAAGCTATTCCTCAAGCTAAAATCAATGGCGATGTCAATAATCGTTTGGTCAATACCTTGAATATTTCTTTAAAGAATGTTGAAGGTGAAGCTCTTTTATTAATGCTGAACACTTATGGAATTTGTGCAAGCTCAGGTTCAGCCTGTACTTCAGGTTCATTAGAACCTTCACATGTATTGCGTGCAATGGGCGTGCCTTATAATTATGCCCACGGCTCACTTCGTTTTTCTCTTTCACGTTATACAAAAGATGAAGAGATTGATAAAGTTCTTGAAGTGCTTCCTAAAATAGTTGAAAATTTAAGGGCAATGTCGCCCTTTAAAGATTAATTTTGATCTTTTAAATAACATAGGGGAAAATCAGTGAGTAATACATGATTTTCCCTTTTTTTTAAACCTCAAATATAAAATACTATGTCTGAAAAAGAAAATATTCAATTTGTCTGTGAGGACGGAAAAAAGCAAAGATTAGATGCCTTTTTAGCTGAAAAGGCTGAAATTTCACGTGCTCAAGCAAAAAAAGCTATTGAAAATGGCTTATGCCTTGTGAATAAAAAAGAAGTAAAAGTTGATTATAAAGTCAAGAGGCATGATGAAATTGAATATAATCCTTTTGTTCAGCAAAGTGAATTAAAAGCTGAAGAAGGCGAAATTGATATTCTTTATCAAGATAATGATTATGTGATTATCAATAAAGCCCCAAACCTTACAGTGCACCCAGCCCCCTCACAAGAAGAAGGAACTTTAGTTAATATTTTGCTTTCACACTTTCCATCTTTGAGGGAAATGGAGGGTGAAAGGCCCGGGATTGTGCATAGAATTGATAAAGATACCAGCGGAATTATTGTGATTGCTTTGCATGATAAGGCAAGAAGAGCTTTGTCTGAACTATTTTCTCTTCGTGAAGTAAGAAAAGAATACCTTGCTTTGGTGCATAATGTGCCCAAAAACAATCAGGAAATTGATTTGCCTATCGGCAGGCATGAAAGCCAAAAAACAAAGATGGCTGTCAATAAGAATGGCAAAAATGCTTTGACTGAATTTTCAATTCTTTCTTATAATATTGCAAAAAATTATGCTCTTTTATCCGTGCGTATACACACAGGAAGAACACATCAAATTCGTGTGCATTTGTCGCATATAGGTTTTCCTTTGTGGGGTGATAAAGTTTATACTGCACGCATAATGAAGCCAATTCCTCATATGCTTAAAAATATTGCCCAAAGGCAAATGTTGCATGCATGGAAGATTTCTTTCACTCAACCTCTCACTCAAGAAGAAATAGATATTGAATGTCCTATTCCTAAAGATATGGAATTTTGCCTTAAAAGATTGGAAGAGGAAACAAAGAAATATATAGTTACCGGAAACCCCGGTTCAGGAAAATCCTATCTTTTGGAACTGGCAAAAGAAAAAGGCTATCCTACTTTTTCAGCTGATACTTATGTTAAAGAACTGTATAAAAAAGAAGGGGCAGGCACATTTTTGCTTACAAGAATGTTTGGTGAAGAAATTTTAAACGATAAAGAAGAAGTTGATAAAATTCACCTTTCCTTGCTTATGAAAGATGAAGCTAAAAGACAAAGGATTGAAAAAGCAATTCATCCCTTAGTTTTTAGAGCTATGAATGAGTTTTTTGAAAAATGCGAAGAAGAAGCTTATGAAAAATGCTTTGCTGAAATTCCTCTCTATCTTGAAAGCATTGCAGATGAGAACAAAAATTCTGATTATACAGTAGTTTGTGTTTGGGCGAAAGATGATGTGAGAAGAAATAGGCTTATAGCACGTGGCTGGAATGGTGAGCAAATTGCTTTTTTTGATTCTTTGCAATTCTCCCCTGACAAAAAGAAATCAATGGCTGATACTTTGATTGAAAATTCCACTACAAAAGAAGATTTTGCCATTTTGTTTAATTCTTTATAAAAGAGCATTGATTTTAATTCATACTTTTTATATGATAAAGTATGAGTTTAAAGAAAGGTCATGATCCATTATACCCGATGAAGTGGTATGCTTTTTCTTTTGCCTACTTCTTTGGTCTATTCGCAAACGATTTTATCGTGCAGGCTTTAGTTTGTCTTTTTCTTCTTTTATACTTTATATCCTCTTCTAAAATTTCTTTTTATTTTTTAATTTTTTCCTGCTTCAGCTTTGGCTTTTTTTACGGCACAAAAAATACTTTGCCGCAAATGCCTTTATGGTATGAGGAAAATCAAAAAAGTTTATATACAGCCACAGTTGAAAAAGTTCAGCTTTTGCAAGATAGAAGAGCAAGACTTATTGTTTCAAACATTCAAGAAAAGCCTTTTTCAAAGCCTTTAAAGGGCATGGGGCTTGTGTATCTTTATTATGATGAAGAGAGCAGAAATAATTCTGATTTTCCGCTCAAGGGTATGCAGATTGAATTTGAAGGCAAGGTCAATCCTATTTCCTTTAGTTATAATAAAGGCATTATGCCTGCCGAACAATATTGGTTTGATAAGGATATTTATTACTCAAGCTATCTTTATATGCGTGCCCATAAAGAATTGCCAATCAAGTGGAGTGGAAATCCCACTTTCTTAGCAAAAATCAGAAATATTCTTTACGAAAATTATATTGAATTATTACAGGATAATGAAGGAAATATCTCTCAAGCGAAGGCTTTTTTACCTGCTTTGATTTTTGGTGAACGCTTTTATCTTAATACTGAAAGTTTGCAACTTTTCACAAAAACTTCGCTCATACATTCCACTGCTCTTTCAGGCATGCACTTGGCATTTGCACTTTTGTGTGCCTTTGTTTTAGCTAAAACATTAACTTTTATTAATCCTGCTTTGCTTTACAAAGTTCCTTTTAAAATTTTGCTGAATATGATAGCTTTGCCGCTTGCTCTAATGTATTTATGGGTTGGCAACATTCCTCTTTCCTTGTTGCGTGCCTCACTAATGTTTTGCATAGGTTCATTTGCAATTGTTTTTTATAAAAGATTTTCTTTGCTTGATATTTTAATCATTGCGGCAACGTGCCTTTTGATTTTTTATCCAAGGGCTTTTCTGGATATAAGTTTTCAGCTTTCTGTTTTATCTGTCTTGGCTATTGCTCTTTGTACTCCATTATATTATAGATTACGCACTTTTCTGCTTATGAAATTTCAAAAAAGTAAAAGTGAAAATATTCTTTCATATTCTTTTAAAATCTTTCTTTATGCTCTCTCTATGCTTTGGATAAGCCTAGCAATACAATTTTTGCTTTATCCTGTCCAAGCCTATACTTTTGGGCTTATAAGCCCTTATTCTTTTTTTAATGTGCTTTGGCTTCCACTTTTACATTTTATTATTCTTCCCTTTGCTTTTTTGGCGCTTTTCTTTATGAAAATTCCATTATTCAGTGAATTTTGCATATCTCTTTCTGCTTTTGTTATTGAATATTTCATAGATTTTCTTTATTTTTTTGAGAATAACTTTTCTCTTCAAATGCTGCAATGCTATAGGTTTGATTTATGGCAGGGTATGGGGTATTTTCTCTTGATTTTAACTCTTCTTTATTGGAAGAGCTTTGATAATTCTTATATTTATAAAAAATCCACTTTTTTTGCCCTTTCTCTTCTTTTTCTCTGTATTCCATTTCTTCATGAAGAATACAAAGATTATATTTCAAAGAAGAATGAAACTCTCACAATAAAGCTTTTAGATGTTGGCCAAGGGCAATCTATCTTACTTGAATGGGCAGGGCATAAAGCCCTTATTGATGCAGGCGGAGTTTTTTCAAATCGCTTTGATACAGGACGAGATATAGTTGCTAAGGTGCTTACCTATAAAGACTTTTCTTCCCTTAATTCAATTATAGTTTCTCATTTTGATATTGACCATGCTAAGGGGCTTTTGCATATAGTAAAGCACTTTAATGTTGACTCACTTATTTATTCACAGCTATCAAAAGATGAAGAAATAAGGCATGCAATTTTGAAAGAAGCCAAGCAAAATAAAATCAAAGAAATACAAGTTAAAACTCATGATAAAATAGCATTGAAAAACAGTAATTACTTTCTTGAAATCTTATCTCCGCCACAAAAAGGAAATTTTTCTTCGAATAATGCTTCAATGGTTTTGCGTTTGTCATATATGAATAATGGCATAATAGAGCATTCAGCAATTTTCTGCGGTGATATTGAAAAAGCCGGCCTAGATAAACTTTTGCATGAAAACAATGACATTCATGCTAAAGTTCTTGTTGTGCCTCATCATGGAGCTTTAGATGCCTATCATGAAGACTTTTATAAAAAAGTAGACCCTGATTATGCCCTTGTCTCTTCAGGAAAGAATAACCGTTTCTCTCATCCCTCAAAAAAACTTGTTGATTATTTTACTAGGCGAAATATTCCTCTTTATAACACAGCAAATAGGGAAGAAATTAAATTTGTTTTTTCAAAAGGAGAAATAATTATTCATTAAAATAGATACTTATTGAATAATTTTTCTTAACTCCTTTAAATAATAGAATATTGGAACAGATTTTGCTTTATATAACATGAACAGGAATTTTTTTCCTTAGGAGTTATGTTATGATGAGCGCACTTTATGTTGGTGCAACAGGTATGAAAACCCATGATTATGGTCTTCAAATTGTTGGGCACAACTTAGCAAACGTAAATACCGTTGCTTACAAACAGCAAGAATGGTTGTTTCAGGATCTTATGTATAAAGATCTTGCTCTTGGCACATCTGATACTAGCATAAAAAATCAACAAGGTATGGGTTCAATGGAAAATATTACCCGTACTATTTATACTCAAGGTGCACAAGAATCAACAGGAAATTATACGGATTTATCTATTAATGGCACAGGCTTTTTTAAAGTTCAATCAGAAACAGGCGAAGAATATTTAACAAGAGCCGGTGATTTTATTTTTGATAAAGAAGGCTTTCTTGATGACCCAACAGGCGCAACTCTTTTAGCTTATCCTATTGATGCTATTACCGGTGAAGAAGGCGTATTGCAGCCTATGCAGCTTGATGTTGTTAACAATGCTCCTATATCTCCTGCTTTGCCAACTTCTGAACTTTCAGCACAGTTGAATCTTGGCTTTACATCAAATATGGTGCAATCTTATGAAACAGTAACTGTTCCTGCACCAACTCCAACCGATCCTGATGCAACAACAACAGAACAAGTTGAAGTTAATCCTTATTTTTCTTTACTTGAAAGCTATGATGCAAACTCAAACCCTATAATGCCAGAAGTAGCTTATTCACAACCTATGACAATTTATGATAATGCCGGTAATAAAAGGGATATTACTTTTCATTTTGACTCAGCAACTGAAATAAATGGACAAAGAACTGTGGAATTTATTGCCACTGTTCCGCCTGAATCTGATGCTGGCGGTTCAGGAAGCAAAGACGGTGTTTTAATGTCAGGCACAATGACATTTTCATCTTCAGGCCAATTGATCAATATGTCAGCCTTTACACCTAATGGTGGAGATAGTTCTGATTTAAACAATTGGACTCCTGCAAGCTTAAATGAAAACGGCGAAGCTTTACTTTCTGTGAATTTTGACGGAGTTGAAGGTAGTCAAAATATAGCTGTTAATTTTGGTGCATATTCTTCTGCAGGTTGGACTAATGCAAATGTAACTGCTGCTTCTGTAGGCAGTGATATTTCACAACTTCCAACCATTGGTGTTCCGCCTGAATTTGAATCTTATGCTTCAACCAATTACCCTAGTTCATCCTCAAACATTTCTAATTATGTGCAAGACGGTGCTGGGCAAGGTGAGTTGACAAGCATTTACTTTGATTCTGACGGAACTGTAGTGGGTAATTTTACTAATGGAAAATCTGCTGATCTTTATAGAATTCCTATTTATAGAGTAACCAGCCAAGATGGTTTGAGAAATGATGGAAATAATCATTATCAAACAACTATGGCTAGTGGACTTGAAGAAGAGGGAATTGCCGGAACTGAAAACTATGGCACTATTTCAGGTTCAACACTCGAAACTTCAAATGTTGATATGGAAAGAGAGATGACCTCAATGATTATCTTGCAGCGTGGCTTCCAGTCTAATTCAAAATCAATTACTACAGCAGATGAGATGCTTAGCAAAGCGATTGATTTGAAGAGATAGTAAAAGTTTAGTCGAGAGTGAAACGAATCAATCTTTAGCGAACGAGCATTTTTAACATAAAATGTAAGTGAGGATTTTGCGCTGAAAGCCAAAATCTATACTATAATGTCGAGATGCTTAGCAAAGCGATTGATTTGAAGAGATAGTAAAAGTTTAGTCGAGAGTGAAACGAATCAATCTTTAGCGAACGAGCATTTTTAACATAAAATGTAAGTGAGGATTTTGCGCTGAAAGCCAAAATCTATACTATAATGTCGAGATGCTTAGCAAAGCGATTGATTTGAAGAGATAATTGCAAATAGTTGAAGATTATTAAAAATTTTATTTTATCTTAATTACTTTATCTTTGTAAAATGAGCTATATAAAGATAAAAACGAGAAAGTCATTAAAAAAAATAAACCCCTACATTATGCAGGGGTTTGTTTTTTATTCTAATCTAAATTTAGATTACAGGATCTATTAATCCGAAATTACCATTACGTTTTTTATAAAGAACGTTTACTCTATCAAGCTCTGCATTAAGAAATACTATAAATTCAGCATTATTTTTTTCTAGTTGCAGAATAGCTTCTTCAACCATAACAGGTTTTGGTGAGAAGAATTCATCGCCACTTACGATTTTAACACCTTCTTCTTCTTCTACTTGGTAGGAATAGATATCAATATTTTCTTTTACTTTATGGCGTTCACGGCTTTTTGTGGCGTGTTTTCTGATTTGTGATTCCAGTTTATCTGTCATCAAATCAATAGAAGCATACATATCGTTTGATTCTTCTGCTGTGGAAACATTCATTCCTTCGCCAGATAAAATCACTTCTACTTTTTGACGATGCTTATCAACGGATAAAAGAACTTGCAAGTCCAAGGCTGCATTTTTACCAAGAAAACGGCCTACTTTTTCAAAACGACGGCGAGCATATTTTTTTAGATGCTCAGATGCTTCAAAGTTTCTAAATGTAAATGTAATGTGCATAAAAACCTCCTGAAAATAAATCGAATATAAGGCTCTTAATCTTACAGGCTTTTGTGCATATGCAGCAAAAACCTTGCGCGCAATCTTTTGAATTTTCATGCTCGCTTTAAGCTTTTAACCATTATTGTTTGTATTTATGATTAAAAGACTTATTAAATATATTAAAACACATTTTCATTTTTCTTGCAAGTATTTATCTTCAACTTTCTGAAATTTTTATACTTAACTAGGGAATATCTGCTCTATAAATGCTCTGTATAGTTTTTATGCCACAGGTCAAAATCTTCTCTTGCTCTTTTTGCAAGCAATTCTTTTCTTTCTTTTTTCTTCACTCTTCC
>CAYJHJ010000023.1:9948-22860 GCA_964370095.1 uncultured Desulfovibrionaceae bacterium
AGGCAGGCATTAATCCAAAATGAGCGTTTGACGGTTGAAAGTTTTTTTGCGGCACTTTTAAGTGGTTGATTAATCCGCCAAGAGCACTTGTTTGAGGCGGCTCTTTTATTGTTTTACCTTTACTTTTTTCTATAAGCATTTTTGCAAGCCATAAACCGGAAGCAATTGACTCAACATAGCCCTCAACACCAGTGATTTGCCCTATCATATAGAGGTTTTTCTTATTTTTAAGCTCTAAGTTTTCGTTTAATGTGAGAGGAGCGTTAACGTAAGTATTTCTATGGATTGAGCCATATCGTAAAAATTCAACATTTTTTAGTGCAGGAATTAGACGAAAAATTCTATCTTGCTCTTTATATGTTAATTTTGTTTGGCAACCAACCAAGTTATATGCTGTTTTTTCAGCATTTTCTGTTCTAAGTTGCAATAATGCCCAAGGCCTGTGCCCTGTTTTTGGGTCAATGAAACCTACAGGTTTTAGTGATCCAAAACAAAGTGTTTTCTCACCCCTGTCTGCTAAAGCCTCTATAGGCATACATCCTTCAAAATGTATTTCTTTTTCAAAGTGATGTGTTGGAACTCTTTCACCTTTGACTAAGGCTTTCCAAAAAGTATGGTATTCCTCTTTATTCATAGGGCAGTTAAGATAATCACCTTCATCTTCTTTTTCATTTTCATCTTTTTCATGCCCATAGCGTGAACCATAAAATGCATTTTCCATATCAACGCTTTGTGCTTCGATTATAGGAGCAATTGCATCGTAAAAATATAGTTTTTTCTCGTCTATATATTTCTTTAAGCTTTCTATAAGACTTTCTGAGGCCATAGGGCCTGCTGCTATGATAATTGGGCTTTCACAATCTTCTGCCAATTTTTCTATATCTTTAATTTCTTCATGGATAAGAGTAATATTTTTATCTTCTTTGATTTTTTTTGTAACTTCTTCTGAAAATAATTTTCTGTCAACAGCAAGTGCTTTTCCTGCAGGAACTTTTACTTTTTCTGCAATTTTTAATAGAGGGCTTTGCAATTTTCTCATCTCTTCTTTCAAAAGCCCAACACCTGAGCTGAGAGCATCATCAGATCGAAATGAATTTGAGCAAACCAGCTCAGCTAAATTTTTTGAAATATGTGCTTCTGAAAGTTTCTGCGGCTTTTGCTCGTATAAAATAACTTCCATACCAGCTTCTGCAAGTGCTAAAGCACATTCACAGCCTGCAAGTCCGCCACCTATTATTCTGTATTTCATGTTTTTCCTTTATTTTTGTAATATTGCAAAATAAATTGTGTCTGCTCCGCAAACTACAGGATTTATGTATTCAGATTTTAAAATAGTCATTTTTTTCTTTTCTGAAAAAGCTTTTATTAGGTTTTCATTTTCGTTTTTATTTAGTGAGCAAGTAAGATAGATAATGTGCCCTTCTTTTTCAAGTTTTTCATATGCGCAGCTAAGTAGTTCTTCTTGAGTTATTATTATTTCTGCAATGGATTTCTTTGTGATTTTATACCTCAAATCAGGGTTTGAACATAAAGTTCCTGTTCCTGAGCATGGTGCGTCAATAAGTATTGTTCTTGCTTTATCTATTTTAGCTTTTTGCATTTCTGTTACTTCAGTAATTATTTCTTCAAAGCCAAGTCTTTTACAGTTTTTATTATAAACTTCGATTCTTTTTTTGCTTGTATCTGTTGCAAGCTTTATTCCTATCCCTTGCTCTCTAAGTGAAAAACTTTTTCCGCCAACACCGCAGCATGCATCCCAAAGATTTTGCATTTTCTCTTTACCTAGAGTTTCAACAATTTTTTCAACTGCAATTTGTGAGCTTGCACCTTGATAGGACAAAATTCCATTTTCAAACATATCCACAACTTTTTTGCTGTTTATCGGAGCTGCGTATCCACTTTTTCCAAAATAATTATGCAAGATTGAAGTTTGCGAAAGTTCATTTCTTTTCACTTCCCAATCCTCTTTTGTAATATTAAATCTATATGAATAATATGGTATTTCATTTAATGTTTCCATATATTTTTCTGCAAAATCTTTGTCGTATTGCTTACGTAGAATATCAAGTATAAATGATGGCAATGAGGCATAACATGCTTCTAATTCAAGCTTTGTTTTTTTAGGATAAAGAAACTTAATTTCTTTCATAAATTTTTCTTTACTGAATTCTTTAAATGGAAACTCTTTGTCTATTTTTCTTAGAATTGCATTTACAAGTGCAACTTCTTTGCTTGCATATTTTTTTGCAAGCTCTACTGCTTCATTTATAGAAGCATGAAGTGGAATACTTTGCATACAAAAAATTTCACATAACGCGATAAGAAGTATATTTTGACATTCTTTACTTAAATCACGCCCTTTGTGGCTATATAAAAAAATAAGTGCTTCAAAGCGCAATTTATGCCGAAACACTTGATGTGAAGCATTTGTTATATATGCTTTTTCTTTTATTTCAACTTGGTACAAAGTAAATAATTTATCTAATGCATTATTCAATGTGTTTTGTTGGCTTTCTTCAATTACTTTATATAACACTTCTCTTGTATTCATGGATTACTCTTTTTTTTTATTTATCTTACATTTTTCTCTTTTTTTTTCAATAGTTTTTTTTTATACATTTATGTTAAACTTGACGAAATAGCATATTTGTATTAACTTTATGTTAATATTTAACCATGTGAGAATATAATGATTAATTCAAATTCACAATTTACTTCTTCTAGGCTTGAGGTTGAAGTTTTAGACAATATTCCTTTTGGAGAGCATGAGGTAAATTTAAATTCTTTTCATGCACTAACTTTGAAAATGCCAATAAATCTATCTCAAGTTGCACCTGAATGGTCTGAGTGTAAAGCAGGGCAATTTGTTATGATTCGTCCAAGTACATGGAATAATGAAATTTTATGTGCTAGGCCTTTTTCAATTGCAAGACTATCTGAAAGAGGGCTAATCCTTTTTTTTCAAACTGCAGGAAGAGGCACTGAACAATTAAGTTTATTGAAACCTAATGATAAAGTTGTAATTTGGGGGCCACTTGGTAATTCATTTGAAGTTGAAAAAAACACTGAAACTTTGCTTATTGCCGGTGGCATAGGAATTGTTCCTTTTTTAGGTTATGCAACTAACCACCCTCAAAAATCAAAACTATCTATGCTTTTTTCTCATAGGGCACCATCTGAATGTTATCCGCTCGATTCCCTTACAAATCTAATTGAAGTTGAAGAAATTCATGAAAAGAATCAAAAAATGTTAGATGAATTTTTAGAAAAAGTTAAAGAATCAATGATAAGTATAGGCAGACAAAATGGTCTTGTTTTAGCTTGTGGACCTATGCCATTATTAGAATATATTCACAAAATTTCGATAGAACATAATGTTAGAACTCAGATTTCACTTGAAAATAAAATGGCTTGCGGAGTAGGGGCTTGTCTTGGCTGTGTTGCTAAAACCTCAGATAAATGGCCTGATAAATCAAAAGCAGGCTTACCTATTCAAACTTGCACAAAAGGTCCTGTTTTTTGGACCTACGAACTAGACATTTAAGAGTAATACATGAAAATAGAAACAACTGTAAGATTATCAACTTCAAAAGAAACCTTAGTTTTCAAAAATCCTATCCTAACAGCTTCAGGGACATACGGTTTTGGTGAAGAATTTATGCCATATGGTGATATTACTACCTTAGGTGGCATTGTTGTTAAAGGTCTTTCTTTGATGCCGCGTGCAGGAAATCCTTTGCCCAGAATTGCAGAAACTTCTTCAGGTCTTCTTAATGCAGTTGGCCTTCAGAATGATGGAGTTGTAAATTTTGTTCATAATATTTTGCCAAGATTACCTTTTCATCAAGTTCCCATCATTGCAAATATTTATGCTTCTTCAGTTGAAGAATTTGCTGAACTTTCATCAACACTCGATGCTGCCTATGGATTAGCAGCTTTAGAAGTTAATATTTCTTGCCCTAATGTTAAATCAGGCGGTGTTTTATTTGGACAAGATCCTGACTTAGCTTATGAAGTTACAAAATCAGTTTGTGATAATGTTTCTAATTTACCTGTAATAGTAAAGCTTTCGCCTAATGTAACTTCAATTTCAACCATTGCTGAAGCAGTTGAATCAGCTGGGGCAGACGCAATCTCCCTTATAAATACAGTGTCAGGAATTGCTGTTGATGTTAAAAAAAGACAATTTCTACTTGGCAACACTGTGGGTGGTTTGTCAGGCCCTGCAATTAAACCTATTGCATTAAGATGTCTTCATGAAGTTCGCAAAAAGGTAAAGCTGCCTATAATTGCTATGGGAGGGATTTGCAATACAATGGATGTTTTAGAATTTATCCTGTTGGGTGCATCAGCCGTACAAATAGGTACTGCAAACTTTATTGACCCTCAAAGAGCATTCTCGATTGTTGAAGAACTTCCCCAAACTTTAGAAAGTTTAGGCTATACGTCCTTGGAGCATTTTAAAGAAAATATTCTTTCTTAAAATTGTTTCACGTGAAACAAAGAAGAATGTTTCACGTGAAACATGAGGTCTATGTGGAAGCAAAATACACATCAGAAAAAACAATTGAGCTAGCAAAATATTTTTCTTGGCTTTCTTTTTCCTTGATAATAATAGCAAGCGTTTTTTTGGCTACTTTTTTTGTTAGATCTACATTAACAAGTTCAGTGGAAGCACAAGAAGATTATCTTCTGCTTTTAGCTGAAGACTTCAACCGGCAGCTTTTTAGAAGGTTCACCATTCCTATTGTCTTAGCAGAAGACAATATATCGCTTAGAAATAAAGACCAGTATCGACTGCTTAATGAAACAGTTGAAAATATGATAAGTGGTTTAAATGTTGAAGGGGTGAGAATTTTTGATGAAGTTGGCGAAGTTGTTTATTCAATAAATGAATTAGAAACTCAAGAAAAACTTTTGGATGCTAACCTGGCTAAAGGTTTTTTTGATGGGGCAATTCCATATTTATTCTTGGAAGAGAATAAAATTTCATACTTTAAAGCATTTTTCTCTAAAGAGCTTGATCCCGGAACTTTTATTTTGCAAATTTTATTTCCGCTTTCAGTAGATAGGGACTTAGTGGATTATTTCAATGATAATTCTGTTCTGGGTTTGCTGCAACTGAATGTAGACGTAAGCAGTCAATACTTAGATGCTGTTAATTTGCAAAGATATATTATTATTATTTTCATAGCTTCAAGTTTGATTTTGTTTTTACTTTTGCAATATACTGCAAGAAAAGCCGGTGTGGTTATTTCCGAAAGAATACAAAAAAATAAAGAACTTGAAAGCCAACTTCTTCAGCAAGAGAAGCTTGCAGGTATGGGAAGAATGGTTGCTTCGATTGCACATGAAATAAGAAATCCATTAGGTATAATACGTTCAAGTTCTGAATTACTAAAATCACGCAACAAAGATAATTTTGATAATGCCTCACAGAGAATTCTTGACGCAATGAGCGATGAAATTGGCAGGCTTTCAAATATTGTAAATGATTTTTTAGACTATGCAAGACCAAGAGAACCAAGAAAAGATGAAGTAAACATGGCGTACTGTCTAACAAAAACAATTACTTTTCTTGAAAATAAAATAAAATCAGAAGAAATTTTATTAGATTTAAACATGGATGAATCAATAAATATAAAAGGTGAAGAAGACTTATTGTATAGGGCATTGTATAATATAATTTCAAATGCAATACAGGCATTAGAAGATAAAAATAATAAAATACTAAGAATTATACTATATAAAGATCGTTCAGAAGTTATAATAGAAATTGCAGATAATGGTGATGGCTTTAGTGAAGTTTCACTGAATCGTGTTCTTGATCCTTTTTATACAACAAAAGAAAGCGGAACTGGCTTAGGCTTGCCTATAGCTAATTCAATAATTGAAGCTCATGGCGGAAAGATGAGGGCCTATAATAATGATATGGGCGGTGCTTCAATTGAAATAAAACTTAAAAGTTAATTAATTATTAAATATTAGTGAAAAATATTGAGGTAAAATATGCTAGATTATGCACATATACTTGTTATTGATGATGAAAAAAATTATTTATTGGTGCTAGAAACATTGCTTATGGATGAGGGTTACACAGTAACAGCTTTATCAGATCCTGAAACTGCTTTGACATTTTTAGAAGAATCAGAAGTTGATGTTGTAATTACTGATTTTAAAATGCCTAAACTCAGCGGTCGTGATATATTGAATTATTTGAGAAAGAAAAATACACATATACCTGTTATTGTAATGACAGCATTTGGTTCAATTGAGTCAGCAGTTGACCTTATGAAAGAGGGTGCATTTGATTATATCACAAAGCCTTTTGCAAATGATGAATTGCTTATTAGTGTGCATAATGCTTGCAAACTTTCACAGGCTCATAGGCAATATAAGATTTTGCAAGAAAGCATAGCTGAAAAATATGTAGATGAAGAAATTCTTGGCCAGTCAAAAGTGATGAGAGAAGTGCGTTCTCTCGTTGAGCAATCTGCTAAACTTAAAACTCCAATAATGATTAAAGGCGAAAGAGGTACAGGAAAGAAACACTTAGCAAAAGTTATACATTATTCATCTGATAGAAAAGAGATGCCTCTTATTATGATTAACTGTAAATCAATTTCAAACAATAGTTTTTTAGAAGAAATGTTTGGAATTGAAAATGAAGAAGGTGTAGGTGCTTTTAAAAGAGGCAAAATAGAACAGTCGCATAAAGGAACACTTTTCTTAGAAGAAATTCAGGAACTTTCACAGGAAGCTCAAGACTATCTTTATGAACTTCTTAACTCAAAACAACTTAAAAGAATCAATTCAAAAAATAGCACTCCAATTGATATAAGACCTATAGTAAGTAGTTCTATAGATATAAAAACAATGGTGCAAGATGGTTTGTTTAGAGAAGACTTATACTATCTTCTAAATATTGTTGAAATCAAAATGCCGTCTTTAAGAGAAAGAAGGGAAGACATTCCTGAATTAGTAGGTTATTTTACAAGTAAAATTGCCAAAGAAAATAATATTAGCGAAAAAAGATTTACAGCAGAAGCACTAAATTATCTTACAGCTTATGACTGGGAAGGCAATATTATGCAACTTCAAAATGTTTTGGAGCGCTGCATTATTCTTGTAGGCGGCGAACAAATTACAGATAATGATATACCGCCGGAAATAAGAGATGAAGACGGGCAATTCAAAAGTGCTGTAGACTTATTGCCATACGAACTTAATCTTACAGATACTTTAGATAAGATTGAAGCGGCACTGATAAGAAGAGCTTTGGTTCGATCAGACTTTGTTCAGGCACATGCTGCTGACACTTTAGGTATTTCACGTTCATTAATTCAATACAAACTAAAAAAGTACAATATTACAGGGCATTAGAGAAAAATTTGCTGTAGATTCCAAAGCGTAAAATTTTTAGCTAAAAAGGGCGATAATTGGAATGAAAAAATAATTTACGGCACATGAATCATAAAAAGAATAAAATTGAAAAATCAGCTAAATATGAGCTAAATATTTGAAAGTAGAATAATGACAGTTAAAAAAGAAAACCCCACTACATAAAATGGGGTTTTTTTAATATAAAAATTGATTACTAAATGTTTTTAGAAAGCAAGAGGTTTATAATCTTCTAAAACATAAGCTTTTTTAATGATAACATCTTCTAAAGGTACATCTTGGTAAAAACTTTTTTGTCCGGTAGAAACTTTCTCAATAGCATCAACAACATCTTTACCTTCAACAACTTCACCAAAAACAGCATATCCCCATCCTTGAGGTGTCGGTGATGTAAAATCAAGGAATAAATTATCTTTAGTGTTAATAAAAAATTGAGATGAAGCAGAATGTGGCTCTTGAGTTCTTGCCATAGCTATTGTATATTTTTTATTTGATAACCCATTATCAGCTTCATTAGTGATATTTTCTTTAGTGTCTTTTTGACGCATATCAGTATCAAATCCACCGCCTTGAATCATAAAGTTTTCAATAACTCTGTGAAAGATGACATTGTCATAAAAACCTTCATTTACATAATCTAAAAAATTCTGTGATGAAATAGGGGCTTTTTCAGCATCTAAAGATATAATTATATCACCCATTGAAGTCTCTAATTTGACCATTGTATTATCTCCTTTTTCTTGAGCCAAGGCAGAGGTACTTAGGTTGATACATAAAATGCAAGTAAGTACCAGTAAGCTAGATTTTAATATTTTTATCATTTTTTCCCTCATTTTTGAAGTATGAAAAATAATAAAATGTTTATTGAATTTTGTCTAGTAATTTGTTGTAAAATTTATTATACAATTCCATTTTCTCCAGGTTTTTCAAACTCTTCTTCACTCTTAATAAAATGTGAAATATAATGCTTTGTATTACCTAAAGCTAAAAGAAGTGGAGTAGCTATGAAAACAGAAGAGAAGGTTCCGATAACAATACCAAGAAGCATTGTTAATGAAAAATCGTGGATTACACCACCACCTAAAAAGAATAAAGATAGGACAGCGGCAAGGGTTGTTCCACTTGTTAAAAGAGTTCTGCTTAAAGTCTGATTGATACTAAGATTGATTATATCAATCAACTCCATAGGATTATCATAATCTTGTATTTGAAGATTTTCACGTATTCTATCAAAAGTTACAATAGTATCGTTTAAAGAATAACCAACTAAGGTAAGTAGAGCAGCTATGACATTGAGGTCAATTTCTTTGCCAAGTAGAGTAAGAATTCCTAAAGTGATAAAAACATCATGTAAAAGAGCTATAATAGCTGCAAAGGCAAAGTTTAGCTTTAAAAAATAACACACTAAAAGAGTTAAAATCATAGCCAAAGAAGTTTGCCATACTCGTCCTAAGCCAATAAGCTCAGAAACATAAATAAGCGAAGCTAAAGCAACAGCCATGCCAGCGGCTAAGAACCATCTGTGCTCAAACCTGCCTGAAATATAAACAGCAATTAAAAGAACTACATAGAACATTGCTTCTAAAGCAGAATTTTTCAAATCTTCACCAACTTTTGGTCCAACCATTTCAAGTCTTGCAATTTGTGGATTAGATTCCGGTAAAGCAGTAGAAAGAGCTTCAAGAATAGGCGTGCGCATATCTTGATCAGAGGAATTTGAAGTGAAACGAACAAGATAGTCTGTATTTGTATCACCAAATTTTTGAACAATAAGTCCGGGAATATTAAGTGGATTTAAAGCATTTTTTACGCTTTCATCAGAAACTTCAGTTTCAAATTGAATTTGAACCATAACTCCACCGGCAAAATCAACACCATAGTTCAAACCTTTATTTTGAAAGAAAACAAATAAAGTAAGAAGAACAAAAACAAGTGAAACAGCATAAGCTATATATCTATAACGTAAAAAATTTATAGAAGGAACTTTTTTTAGAAAGATAAGTGCCATATATAATTCCTTTATATACTAATTTTTTTATCTTGGCTTTTTGAAGCCCATAAAAAGAAAATTTCTTGTGAAACAAAAACAGCTGTAAACATAGAAGCAAGAATTCCGATAGCTAAAGTTACTGCAAATCCTCTTATTGGACCAGTTCCAAACTGATAAAGAATAAGAGCTGCAATCATTGTGGTTATATTTGAATCAAGAATAGAAATCGTTGCTCTTTTAAAGCCCTGTTCAACGGCTTCAAGAGAAGATAATCCTCTGGAAATTTCTTCACGTATTCGCTCATAAATAAGAACATTAGCATCAACGGCCATCCCGATTGTGAGAACAATACCGGCAATCCCCGGTAAGGTGAGTGTTGCACCAAAAGCACCTAAACCTGCTGTAACTAAAAGCATGGTAAAGCAAAGCATAATATCAGCAATTAAGCCTGATTTGCCGTAATAAATAGGCATGATTATGATAACAAGTAAAGCACCAATAAAAGCGGCGGTAAGCCCTGAAGTAATTGATTCTTGGCCTAAAGAAGGACCAACAGTTCTTTCTTCTAAAACTTCAACAGGAGCAGGCAATGCACCTGCACGAAGTACAATAGCTAAATCTTGTGCTTCTTGAATAGAAGATGATCCTGAGATGCTTGCCCTTCCTCCTGAAATTTTTTCATTAATAACAGGGGCAGAAAAAACAGTTCCATCTAAAACAATAGCCATTCTCTTGTTTACGTGTTCACCGGTAATTCTTTCAAAACTAGAGGCGCCTGTGCTATTAAAATTTAAAGAAACATAAGCTCTTCCTTGCTCATCATAATTTGGTCTGGCATCGGTTATATCAGTGCCGGTCATAAGAGCAACAGAATCAAGAATAATGCTTTGTTCAATAGCATTTCCTGCTTGTGAAGGAGTTTGTAAAAGAGGAAATCTTTCTACTCCAGGTGGAAGCATTATTGTATTAGAGGGAATATCATCGCGTACAAGATGAAAAGACAAAGAAGCAGTTTGCCCAAGAAGTTGAATCGCTCTTTGAGGGTCATCCATACCTGGAAGTTGAACTTGTATTCTATTGTCAGCTTGTTTTCGTATATCAGGTTCGGCAACACCGAATTGATCAATACGATTTCTCAAAGTTGTAACAGCTTGATCTAAAATTTGTTCTTCTAAAATTGTTTTATATTCATCACTAAAGTTTATAGTATAAATAGTTTCATTACTAGAGCCACTTTGAGTGTCAGCTATTGCAAAATCAGGGAAACTAGTTGATAAAAAAGCATCAAAAGCTTCTTTTTGTGAAGAATCAGGTAAAATAAGTTCTAAGTTATTATTAATAATTTTTGCGCCTAAAGTTGTAATATCGTTATCAGAAGAATAGTCTTTAATCTCTTGACCTGATTGTAAAAGCATGTTTTCAAGGGCTTTTTCAACTTGCACGCCTAAGGTTAAGCTTACTCCACCTTTTAAATCAAGGCCTAAATTGATTTTTGAGTTTGGTAAAAAAGATGAAGAAGAAAAGGCTTGAAAATTTGGAAGGGCATAAACAATGCCTGCTATAAGAATTATTAAAGAAATAATAACTCGCCATAAACGTAATTGCATAGAGTTTCCTTTTAAAGTCATATAAAAAAATGTGAAACAAAAAAGTAAGTCTTCTTTATTTCACATTAAATCAACTCACAGAGTTAGTTTATAATATACTTATTGTTGTGGGCTGTTAGGTGCATTAGTGAGGTTCTTAGGATCAACAATAGCTGTAATATAGCCACGGATAATTTTTATTTCAGTTTTGCCTAAATCAAGAGTAAAAAGATCGCCTTCAACTTCAGTGATGCGGCCTAAAATGCCTGAATTAGTAATAACATGATCACCTTTTTTCAAGGCTTGAAGCATAGCTTTATGTTCTTTAGCTTTTTTTTGCTGAGGACGAATTAAAAGAAAATAAAATACAACAAACATTAAAATTAAAGGCATAAATTGAATAAGCATTGATTCAATTCCGCCGCCTTGAGGTGCAGCGCCGCCACTTGTTCCCATTGCATGAGCTGTATTTATAAAAGAGAAAGTTGAGATTGACATTATGTTTGCCTCCGAGTGGATTAATTTATAGAGTTACTTGAACAAAGAATAAATAACCTCTCTTTGCAAAAAGGGCAAGTGATTTCTCACAACTTTTTAAAAAAATTCGATATAAGCGAATAAAAATAAGGTTTATAAAAAAAATATTGCAAAAAAAATAGAAAAGTATATCGTCATTTTTGATGCAAATATAAAGGTGTAAAAATGAATATATTCACAGATATGTTTCCTGTAGGGGCTTTTGTAAATGCTATTGCAATTATTATAGGCTCATTAGTAGGGCTTATGATAGGGCAAAAGCTTCCTGATAAAATAAGAACAACTGTTTTCAATTGCTTGGCTTTGGCTGTATTAGTTATTGGTATACAGATGGCATTGCAAACTCAAAACGCAATTATATTAATTTTTTCTTTAGTATTAGGTGGTATAATAGGTGAAGTTCTTAACCTTGAAACAAGGTTTTTAAACCTTGGCGAAATAATAAAAAGAAAAATTAATTCAAAAAATCCAAACTTTACGCAAGGTTTTGTAAGTGCAACAGTATTGTTTTGCATTGGTGCAATGGCAATAATAGGTTCTTTTGATGAAGGGCTGAGAGATGACACTTCCATTGCTTTTTCAAAATCAATACTTGATGGTTTCAGTTCAATTATGTTCGCTTCTGTATATGGTTTTGGAGTGTTGCTTTCTTCAATCTGTGTTTTTATTTATCAAGGTTTACTTACAGTTTTTGCAGGCTACTTGCAACCTTATATAAGCCAAAGCCTTATGACAGAACTAACAGCAGTAGGAGGGGCATTGATCATAGGAATATCATTCAATCTTCTTGAAATGACGCAAATAAGGCTAACAAATTTACTTCCCTCACTTCTTATTTGTATTCTTCTGGTGAGCTTTGTATAGGCAAAAATATTTATAAAATTAAAATTATTGCAGACTTTGTAAAAAAAAGATATGTATTACCTAAATATTTAACTGATGGAGAAATTTATGAAAAAACTATTGGCTCTTTCCTTATTAATTGTGCTTCCGCTTTTGCTTGCTATGGGCGGTTCTCCTAAAACTGAAGAAGCTGCTGAAGTTGCACCCTCGCTTATTTTGGGCGTGGTTGACACAAATAAAGTTTTTAATGAGAGTACTATAGCACAAGAAGGCTTTAAATTTATACAAGAAGCTCAGCAAAAAGCAGAAACTGAGCTTATGGCCCTTGAAAGTATAATCAATGAAAGTGAAGCAACGGAAGAAGAAAAAAATGCACGCAAACAAGTTGAATTGCAAGCAGCAGCTTTTTCCTTGCAAGAAAAACTAGAAGTTTATCAAGCAGAAGTTGTGAAAATTATTGAAAAAGCTTTGGAAGACGCTTTAACAAAGGTTCGTAATGAAAATAAAATGCAACAGCTTTTGGCAAGAGATGTTGTGCTTTCTTTTGGAAGTGAA
>CAYJHJ010000023.1:22870-24732 GCA_964370095.1 uncultured Desulfovibrionaceae bacterium
TGATGTAACAAGTCAAGTTCTTACAGAAATTAATTTGATAAAAGTAACTTTCCCACAAATTCCTGACATGACACTTAATACCCCAGCTGAGAATACACCTCAACCAGAGTAAAATAAAGCTTCTAATACTAAAAATTATAAAACAGACTATTTGTATATAGTCTGTTTTTTATTTAATTGGCTTATAGAGTAATTTTCTTTTTTACTTGACAATCTTTTAATATCTATGCAAATATAAGGAAATTCCCTATACATAAGGAAAATTTATGCAATATCGTGAACTCGGCAAAACAGGGCTTAATTCCAGCGTTCTTGGATTTGGGCTTATGCGTTTGCCAACTGTACCTCACTGTGAAGAAAAAATACCAACTGTAGATTTTGAAAAAACAAAAGAACTTTATTATAAAGGGCTAGAACTAGGTATTAATTATTTTGATACAGCATTTGTTTATCATGGTGAGCAGTCAGAAAAAATACTAGGCAAACTTATAAAAGAAAGCAATAAAAGAAAAGATATTATACTTTCAACAAAATTGCCTTGTTCAAAAATCACTGCAACTGAACACTTTGAAAGATTTTTTTCCATGCAGCTTGAAAATTTGCAAACAGATTATATTGATGTTTATCTCATGCATGGGCTTAACAGGACACGCTGGGAATTCATGAAAAAACTTGGTGCCTTGGAGTTTTTAGAGCAAAAGAAAAAAGAAGGCAGAATAAACCATATAGGCTTTTCTTTTCATGACAGTGTTGATGTTTTGGAAGATATTGTTGATGAATACGACTTTGAAGTAGGGCAAATTCAACTTAATTATATTGATACAAATATGCAGGCCGGCATACAAGGCTTTTCTTATATGGCAGGCAAGGGCATGGGAATAATTATAATGGAGCCATTAAAAGGCGGAACTTTAGCCCAAAATGTGCCGCCTGATATCAAAGAAATTTGGGATACAGCAGAAATAAAAAGAAGCCCTGCTGAGTGGGCTTTGCGTTGGCTTTTCGACAAGAAAGCAGCTTCTTGTGTTCTAAGCGGTATGAATGAAATGGCACAGCTTGAAGAAAATGCACGTATAGCTGACGAACATAAAGTTCGCTCACTCACAAGTGCAGAGCAAAATTTATATTCACATGCTAGGGCTGCAATGCTTTCACACGCCGCTATTCCTTGCACCGGCTGTAAATATTGTATGCCATGTGGTCATGGGATTAATATTCCTAATATCTTTAGCTTATATAATCAGCTTGTGATGTTTAAAGATAAAAGATGGGTTGCCGCTCAATACAATACAGCTATGGCAAATAATGAAAGCGCTCTTAAATGTAAATCTTGCAAGAAATGTATGCGTAAATGCCCGCAATCTATTGATGTTCCCTCTTGTTTATACATGGCACACACAGCTTTAAAAGAATTGTGCGATACAGAAAAATTTTAACCTAAGCTTTTTATTCTTTTTGCCGATACACTTATTATAAAAGCTAAAAATTTTTAAAATAGGTAAAATTGTATGTCAAATGAACTCGATTTAAACTTAGAAGAAATAGATGATAACCACCTTCATGTAGTAACTTTTTGTGTTGCAGAAGAAGAATTTGGCGTGGGCATTTTAGATGTGAATGAAATTATTCGCCTAATTCAAATAACACCCGTGCCTAATACAGCTCATTTTCTTGAGGGAGTTATTAATTTAAGGGGTAAGGTTATTCCTGTAATTAACCTTCGCAAAAGGTTTGACCTAAAACCTTTAGACCATACCGACAAAACAAGAATTATTGTTATGGAGCTTAATCAAAGAAATATGGGCTTCTTGGTTGACGAAGTTTCAGAAGTTTTAAGCGTGCCTAAAGATATTGTTGAAGCG
>CAYJHJ010000023.1:24742-28486 GCA_964370095.1 uncultured Desulfovibrionaceae bacterium
AGGGATAGATGCCGAATATATCAGCGGTGTTGCCAATATGCCCAATAGCTTGCTTATTTTGCTTGATTTGGTGAAACTGCTTGATATGTGCCCTTTGGTCGTTAATCAGCAATAAATACATAATATATAGAGTTTGAGGCTATTACCCTTTTTATAAATGGTGATAGCCTGTTTTTTTTAATATGGCACAAATTCTGAATAATTGCTCGCTCAATACTACTTGAGCCAATTCGTGAGGAAAGGTTTGCTTGCCAAAAGAAAGAATTAAATCAGCTCGTTTTAGAACTTCTTCTGAAAGTCCGTAAGCTCCACCCACAACAAAGCAAAGGTTTTTTTCTAAAGCTTTATTATCGCATAATTCAGCAAGTTTGACGGAATCAAAGTTTTTTCCATGTTCATCAAGGCAGATAAGAAAATCATTAGGATTAACATTTTTTAAAATTCCTTGCCCTTCTTTTTCTTTACGCTGTATAATTGTGAAATCAGGATTTGCGTCTTTTACTGAAAATTCTTGAAGAGGCATAAAGTTTTTCACCCTATTGATATATTGCAGATAGGCTTCTTTGAAAAAAGAAGTTTTAATCTTTCCTACTGTGATGATTTTTATTGATTTGATATTCATTTTTGTGTTTTGCGATATTTTTGCACATTATTATTATGTTCACGCAATGTTTTTGCAAAATAGTGCGAACCGTCCGTGCCTTTGGCAACAAAATAAAGATAATCATGCTCTTCGGGATTAAAAGCAGCTTCAAGCGCATATAAAGAAGGAGAGGCTATAGGCCCCGGTGGTAAGCCTGCAAATTTATAGGTATTATAAGTGTTCTTCTCGTCCTGTAAGTGTGAACGTAAAAGAGGTGGTTTGAAGTTTTCGCCTCTTCCATAGGCAACCGTGGGATCAGCCTGCAAAAGCATGTTTTTGTTAATTCTATTGGTGTAAACACCTGCAACCTTTGCTCTTTCACTTGCTATGCCTGTTTCTTTTTCCACAATAGAAGCAAGGGTGAGGTAGCGTGTGAGGGTTTCTTTGCTTGGTAATCTTTTATCAGGTTCAACTTCTTTCCAAAGGTTTGAAGTTTTTCTCCAAAAAGTGTCAACCATACGCCCTGCTATTGATCGAGCTGCATCTAAATCAAGCTTTTCAGGTTTTTTTGGAAGAAAATAAGTGTCCGGATATAAAAAACCCTCGGCATTTTTAAAGGGGATGCCGTAATGAAGCAAGAACTCAGGATCGTGTATAATTTCCTTAAAATCTTCATAGGTGGCATAGCCTTCTTGTTCAACAAGGTGTGCCACTTCCCACCAAGGCAAGCCCTCACGCACTGTCAGGCGAAAATAAACGGGTTCGCCTGAAATAAGTTTTTCTAAAACTTCTTCCGGTGTCCAAGCATTGCTGAATTCAAATCTGCCGGCTTGAAGTTTTGTATCAACTTTTTTGTATTTTGCCAAAAGGCGAAACATAAGAGTGTCAGTAATAATATTATTTTCTTTTAAAAGGCCCGCCACTTGATTGAAGTTTGAACCCTTTGGAATTTCAATAATAATATTTTCTGCTTTTTCTTGGCCTACAGGAGTATTTGAAAGAAAGTTTTCAACTTTATTATAAGCAAAATATCCCGCACCTAAAGCTAAAATAAGCAAAAGAGTGAAAAAGATAAGAAAGAATTTTTTCATAGTATTAAGTTTTCCTTATATTCATAAGACAAAAAAGAAGAAAGAATTTGCATAGCTGCGGCTTGATCTAAAATCTTTTTTTTGTTCTTTTGCTTTACATGAGAAAGATATTCTTCAGCTTCAAATGAGCTTAGGGTTTCGTCAATAAGATAGATAGGAAGTTCAGTTCTTCTTTTCATAGAATTTGCAAAATTTCTTGCTTGTGAAGTTGTAAGCGTGTCTTCACCATTCATAGAAAGCGGAAGCCCAATCACAAAAGCTGTGATATTCTCATTCTTTGCAGTGTCTAAAATAAATTCAAAAAGAGCATCCCTTGTTGTTCTTTCATAGGTGCAAAGAGGAAAAGCATGAATTCCGTCTTGTGAAGAAATTGCAAGCCCCACTCTTTTTATTCCAAAATCTATGGCAAGGTATTTCATTATTTTTCTCTAAAATAAAAAATGTCTTATAATAACGAAGCAAAGAAGGGCATACAAGCCTGCCACAACATCATCAATCATTATACCCATTCCACCACTAAAAATTTTCTCCATATTGGAAATGGGAAAGATTTTACTGATGTCAAAAAAGCGAAAAAGAGCAAATGCTATAATAAGCTGAAAATAGGTTTCTTTTTGTGTTTGACTGCCAATATAAAGAGGCAAAAGCACAATCCAAAGCCCTACAAGTTCGTCAATCACAATTGAAGAAGGGTCTTTAGCTTCCAGAAGTTTTTCTGCAATCCCGGCTGACCAAATTCCAAGAAAGAAAAGAGCAATTAAAGAAATAATTCTTGCGAAAAGGGGCAAGGGCAAAAAGCAGAAATAGGCTAAAAATAAAGAAAAGAGTGAACCCCAAGTTCCAGGTGCAAAAGGAATGCATCCAAAAGGCTCAAGCCTTGCAAGGCCTAGAATAAATCTTTGTGTGAAAGTGAAATTTTGCATGGCTTCTCTTTTATGAAAAATATTCAATAATTTCTTGTGCTATCAGTTTGAGGCTTTGTTCGCCTGAAACATCAATTGTAAAATCAGCGTATTTTGTATAAAGGCGTTTACGTTCTTCAAATAAGTCTTCAATCGTTTGGTTTGGGCCAATGGCAATGCCTCTATCCGGGTGTTTGGCAATTCTTTCAAGCAATAATTCTAAGTTTGCAGATAAAAATACACAAGGGCCAAGTTTTTTCAAATGTTGCATGGTGGCATCACGATAGATTACAGAACCGCCTGTGGAAATGATACATCTTTTTGCTTGCATTTTACAAATTACTTCACTTTCTAAGTCTAAAAAAGCTTCTTTTGAAAGGGCATCGGTGATTTTTTGAAGATTCACGCCATAAAGAGCTTCAATAGCATAATCAGTGTCAAGACTCATAAAATTCAACTTTTTAGCCAAAACTTTGCCTACAGTGCTTTTTCCTACGGAGGGCATACCTATAAGGCTTATGCACACATCTTCTTGTTTTGATAAAATATTTTTGTACATACTGTTCTCTTAATCAAAGTCAGCCAATAAAGCTTTAAAATCAATAAGCTCAGGCATGGGATTTTTTATTTTTTGTTGTATGCGAATGGAAGCTTCAACTAAAGCCGATGATTTAAGCCCATGCTTCAATGAGCTTTGTGCTTCTAAAAAAGCACCAAGCATATCACAAGCTTTTATCAATTCACCATCTTTTGGATTATAGCAATCAGAATTATATTTTGCTTGTAATTCTTGAAGTGAACAAGAATAGATTTTATTATTTTCAAAATAACAATTTGCAAATTCGCCGCCTGTTTCAAGCCCCAATAGATAGCTTAAGGAATCTATTATCTTCGTGTAGCCTTCGTCTCTTAAAGGTTTAAAAATTCTTTTTTCCAATTCTTGATGCTCGTATTCCTTGATAAAGTCAGGCAATTCTTGTGAGGAGTTTTTCACAGGCGTGATAATGTCTCTTGTAAGTAGTTCAGGTAAATCATGAAATAAACCGCAGAAGAAATTATTCACAGCTCTTTTCTTGCAAGCATTAATGTCAAGGCTTACAAAATAGGCTGTATTCGCAACAAAAAACATATGCCCCAAAACAGAAGTAAGAGGAATTCGCACTTCTTG
>CAYJHJ010000024.1:0-211 GCA_964370095.1 uncultured Desulfovibrionaceae bacterium
TGTTCGCCATCTCTCAAGGTAGTATCAAAAATTTTAATTACGTCCATTTTAATCACCATTTAATATAAAATTATTCAAACAAAGTTGAATATCAATTAATAGCCAAATTCTATTTTTTTTGCAAGGTTTTAATAAGGCAACAGCAATTTATAAATATTTGAAATATATAAATTAAATATAACAAGGCAAAAATATTTTATTTATCATTATA
>CAYJHJ010000024.1:221-26687 GCA_964370095.1 uncultured Desulfovibrionaceae bacterium
AAGGAAAAATCTTTACTCATATAAAAGATTTTGCTATACCATCTTTCATGAAGTTAAAACTTTTTATCTCATACGTGGGCACAAATTATTGCGGTTGGCAACTGCAAGATTTGGGTGAAAGCATATATCGCCCTACAATTCAAGCTGAACTTGAAAAGGCTTTTGAAGAGCTTTTTAAAGTTCCTACTCGCATTTATGGTGCAAGCAGAACGGATAGCGGTGTGCACGCGGAAGAGCAAATTGCCCACTGCATTTTGCCTTTTGAGCCAAAGAATATTGTATGGGAAAGAGCAATAAACAACCTTCTGCCCCACGACATAAGGGTAATGAAAGCCATTAAAATTGATGATAAATTTCATGCCCAATTTGATTCTATTGGGAAAATCTACACCTATTCACTCTGGACAAATCCCACCTATACTCCTCCAAAGCTTTACCCTTTCACATGGTCTTGTCAAAACCTTGATATGCAAAAAATTGAAAAAGCTATCAAACTTCTTGTAGGCACGCATGACTTCAAGTCTTTCCAAAATGCAGGCACAAGTATCGAGAAAACTGTTCGTAATTTGGAACAAATTGAAATAAAACATATTTCTGAACATCAAATTGATTTTATCTTTAAAGGAAATGGTTTTTTAAAACAAATGGTTAGAAATATCATGGGCTTGCTTGTTTATGTTGGCATTAGGCGTATTGAAATATCCCAAATTGAAAATATATTTGAAGCCAAAGAAAGGACAGCAATCTTCCCAACAGCGCCCGCCAAAGGGCTTTCACTCACAAAGGTAATCTATTAATGAAGAAAATGAATGTTTTACACATAGCAAATGTGCGCTTTTTCAATGCAACCGCGTGGTATGCCATGAACGTTTCAAAAAAACTTTGTGAGCTTGGGCATAATTCCCTTGTGCTTTGCCTTGAAGGAACAATTGCAGACAAAAAAGCAAAAGAGATGAATATTCCACACATTTCTATGCCTTACAATCAAAAGAAGATAAGTCAACTTCCTAAAATTTTTGCTTTTATTAAAAAAACTATTGAAGAAACAAAGCCTGACATAGTGAATTGCCATAGGGGGGAACTTTTCCCTTTATTCATTTATTTTAAAAAGAAGTATGGCTTCAAACTTGTTCGCACAAGAGGCGATCAAAGATTAGCCAAAAACACTTTTTTTAACCGCTATTTTTACAGCTCTGTCAGTGATGCCGTCATAGCAACAAATTCTAAAATCACAAAACATTTACATGAAGAATTGCATGTTCCCAAGTGTAAACTTAACACTATTTTAGGCGGTGTTGATACTAACAAATTCTTTCCTGACAAAAGCAAATATCAAGAAACAAGGGAAAATTTTGGCTATAGAAATTCAGATTGCGTTATAGGGCTTTTAGGCAGGCTTGACCCTATTAAAGGGCAAACAGAAAGTATTCAAGCACTCGCTTTGGCTTTTGAAAAAGCAAAAGAAAGAAATTTAGATATCAGCAATTTAAAACTTTGTATAATAGGTTTTGATGAAATAATTACAGCCGATGAATTGTATGCTTTAGCCGCAAAACTTGAAATTCGTGATAAAATTTCTGTTACAGGCAAGGTAAAAGACGTGAACAACACCTTGAATATGTGTGATTTTGCCCTTATCTCTTCTTTGGGTTCGGAAGCTATAGCAAGGGCTGCCCTTGAATTTATGGCTTGTAAAATTCCACTTATTTCATCTGATATCGGCGTTATGCCTGATTTAATTTCGCCTTCTGCTCTATTTTCCCATACAAAAGAAAGAATTATTGAAGAAATGGCTGAATTTTTTATTAAAATTTTTCATGCCCACAAAGCACAAAAACTTGACGATTTCAATGCAAAGGAATATATTTTCATTGAAGAAATTTTAGAAGCACAAAATAATATTCTGCCACATCTTAGCTTAGATGCTTTTGCAGAAAAAACTTTAACTACATATACAAAAAAGTTATAATAATAAAAGGAATAATTATGAATTCTATTTTTGCCAGTGATAATACAGTCGGCGTTCATCCCACAATTTTTGAGGCTATGATGAAAGCAAATAGCGGAGCCTGCAAACCATACGGAGAAGATGAATATTGCGTGCAAGCCGAAGTTGAAATACGCAAAGTTTTCGGAAAAGATATTGATATTTATTTTGCTTTGAACGGCACAGGAGCAAATGTTTTGGCACTTCGCTCCATTCTTCGCCCATGGCATGGCACAATTTGTACTGATGTATCACATTTAAATACTGATGAATGTGGTGCACCTGAATCTTGCACTGGTTCAAAACTTCTTGTTGTCCCCTCTGAAAAAGGCAAACTTACCACACCTGCAATGAAGCACTATCTTCTTGATTTAACGAATGTTCACCATGTTAAACCTGCCATTGTTTCCATCACGCAAACAACAGAGCAAGGCACAGTTTATACTATTGATGAAATCAAATCTATCACTAAATTTGCTCATGATAATGGGCTTTATGTGCATATGGACGGTGCCAGAATTTCAAATGCTGTTGCTGCACTAAAGTGCGATGTGAATGAATTTACTCGTGATGCCGGCATTGATGTGCTTTCCTTTGGCGGAACAAAAAATGGCATGATGATGGGTGAAGCCGTGATTTACTTCAACAAGGGCCTTGCCAAAGATTTTTATCAAATGCGTAAACAAAGCTTACAGCACCTTTCTAAAATGAGATTTATTGCTGCTCAATTTATTGCTTTTTTACAAGACGACCTTTGGATCAAAAATGCTGAACATGCCAATAGTATGGCTCAGTATCTTGCTTCTGAACTTTCAAAAGTTCCAAACATCACTATTTCACGCCCAACAGAAGCAAATGCAGTTTTCTCGATTATGACCCCAAAGCTTATTTCTTCTTTACAAAAAGAATATTATTTCTATGAATTTACACCTGAAATCCATGAAACTCGCCTCATGTGTTCTTTTGCCACAACAAAAGAAGATATTGACCTTTTCATACAAAAAGCTATTGCCTGCCAAAAAAATTAGACAATATCAAATAGTTGCCTCATATTGACTTTTTTCCAAAAATAAACGATTGTATACAACAGAGTCAAAGAATAAAAGGTCATTTATGGATATTTATGCTATCATTCCTGCTCGATATAAAAGTTCAAGATTTGAAGGAAAACCGCTTGCAGACATTAATGGAAAACCCATGTTTTGGCATGTCTATAACCAAGCGTGCAAGGCTGATTTAAAAGCTGTCTATCTTGCTACCGACGATATAAGGATTGAAGAAGCTGCAAAAAAATATGACGTTCCCTGTATTATGACAAGAGATGACCATGAATCAGGAACGGACAGAATTTTTGAAGCTGCTTCAAAGCTCAATGTCCCCAATGATGCTGTTGTTATTAATATTCAAGGTGATGAGCCTCTTCTCAATCCTTCAATGATAAATGAACTTACAGCTCCATTTTCTTCAAAAACAGAAACCAAAGTAACAACTTTAGCCCATAAGCTTAATACTTCTGCTGACAAAGAAAGGTTTTTATCGCCAAATACGGTGAAAATTGTTCTTGACAGTAACTTTGATGCCCTATATTTTTCACGCTCACCCATACCTTATACAAGGGATAGTGAGAACACTCAACACTCTGATTTTTATGCTCATATTGGGATTTATGCCTTTAGATACGATATTTTAAAACTTTTTACATCCCTGCAACCTTCAACCCTAGAAGAAAAAGAAAAGCTTGAGCAATTAAGGCTTTTAGAAAATAATGTTCAAATTCATGTTGTTATAACAAAGCACTCTTCCTTTGGGGTGGACACTCCAAAAGACTTAGAAAAAGCTAAAAAACTCATGCAAAGTCTTGAGTGCAATTAAATTGTATAATGTTTATAGGGTAGAAGGTTTCATATGTCTCAAAATTTTTCTAACGCACGCAAAGAAGCAACAAATATTCCTCGCTATATAAAGCAAGGCAACCTTACTTCTGCTGTTAAAGCTTTAAGAGGTATCCTTCAAAGTATGACAAGCAAGAATCTTTTGCGTCAAGAAAGAGAAGAGGGTGAAAAACTTATTGAAAATGGTTTGTTTTCTATAATGTTTGACCCAAAAATCAAAAAAGAATTTTTGTTTGAACTTAAATATAAAGCAGGCAATGAATTAGAAATCATTGACTATATGAATATCATTTTAGAAACTTTAGAAGAAGAAATTCATGCCGTAGAACAAGAGGATTTTAATCAAAATTTAGATGAAGAGCAGCAAAAACTAGAACTGGAAAAAGCTTTCACATTTTTTAAAACAGGTTTTTTTGACAAAGCTGACGAAATTTTTAATACTTTTGCAGAAAATAAAAGTATCAGTGCAAATTCTTATGCTGATATTGCAGTGTTTTTATATGAAAACGCCAAATTTGAACCTTCAGTCATCTTCTATGAAAAAGCTTTGGAGATTGAACCTAAAAATATCAACTGGCTGAATAACCTTGCCATGGTATTAAGAAAATTAAAAAAATTTGATCAAGCAGAAAAAAAATATTTTATTTTAGCAAAAAATATGGGGAAAAATGCCCCTCTTCTTTTTAATCTTGCAAGATTGTATCTTGAATGGGAGCAACTTGATAAAGCCTCTAAAGCCGCCCAAGCAGCTGTAAACCTTGATCCAAACTTCCAAGAAGCCCAAAAACTTTTACGTTATATTGAAAAACAGCAAAATAAATAACTCCCCCCCTTTTAGGACTTTATGAAAGAAAAAACAAATCACCTTACCTTTGATAACAGCGAATATGCAAGCTTACTTTTTGGCCCATTGAACAGTCATCTTGACTTTATGGCTGACCTAAGCCATACATCAATTTCTTCAATGGGGAATGAACTTTATATAAAAGCTAAGGATAAAAGCACTTCAAAAAAAGATCTTGATATTATTGCCAATGTGTTTATGCAATGCTATGCACTTATCAAAGAAGGCACACAACTCAAACCTGAAATTTTTGAGCAGGCATACAGCATACTTACAGAAAAACCAGGTGAAAATATCAAAAGCGTCTTTAGCGATTATACAGTTATAAAAGCACCGAAGAAAACAATCATTGCAAGAAATCAATCACAAAAAAACTATCTGGATCTTTTGCAAAAAAATGACATTGTTTTTGGAATTGGACCTGCAGGAACAGGCAAAACTTATTTAGCTGTTGCAGTTGCCTTGCAATTTCTTCTTACAAAGAAAGTTAAAAAAATAATTCTTACTCGCCCTGCTGTTGAAGCAGGTGAAAAACTTGGCTTTTTGCCCGGCACAATGACAGATAAAGTTGACCCTTATCTTCGCCCCCTTTTTGACGCACTTGACGAAATGCTTGGGCACAGCCAATTTGTGGCAAGACAAGAAGCAGGCATGATTGAAATTGCACCGCTTGCCTTTATGCGTGGACGCACACTTTCAGATGCCTTTCTTATTTTAGATGAAGCTCAAAACACCACACCTGAACAGATGAAAATGTTTCTTACGCGTATGGGTTTTGGATCTCGTATGGTTATTACCGGAGATATTTCACAAATTGACTTGCCCCCCACTCCGATTTATGATACAAACCAACAACAAGGCAGATGGGCACCACGAGCTGTACGCTCCGGACTTGTTGAATGTCTTGATATTCTAAAAACCACACAAGGCATTGGAATATATAACTTTACTAATTCAGATGTTGTACGACATCCCATGGTCAGTCGTATAGTTAAGGCCTATGATAAACACCAAAACAAATAGATTCAGTATAAAAGAATTTTATCGCCTTATAATAGGTGCTATAAAATTTCACTATGCAGGTTTTGCAACTTGGTCGATTTTTCTTACCCTCTTGCTTCTTTCCATTCTATCGGGGCTGAGGTATGAATCGAGCAATCAGCTTTATATGGCAGGCGAAATTGCCAAAAGTGATGTCATTGCAGAACGCACGTTAAGAGTAGAAGATCCTTATGCAACGCAATTGAGGCGTGAGCAAACTATGGCTTTACAGCCTCTTGTTTTTGATCTCAACAAAGCAAATGTTCAAAATTTCAGAACAAATATCTTAGATTTGCTTACCAGCATAAACTCGCAAGGTCTTGATATTAATAGCCTTGAAGCAATTCAAAAAGCTTTCAACACAAAATTTTCCTCTGAGCTGAGCAGGGAATTTTTTGCAAACCTTGGTTATGAAGAAGTTCAAACATATCTTACTGAAAATCTTATCCCACATGCAGAAATTTTATTAAATGAAGGAATTTTTGCTGATAGAAAACAGCTCACCTCAACTCCTTCTGCAATTTTAATAAGAGATTCAAAAACCGGTGCCGAATCATTATTAGTGCCCGGCAACCACCCTTTGCCTGATCTTTATTCTTTTTACTTGAATATAGGGCAAGAATTAAATAAATCAGGGCTTAGTCCTGAAAGAAATGAACTTTTGATGGAGCTGGTTAAAATTATTGCTCTACCAACGCTTCAATTAAATAATAATGCAACTCTTGAAAGGGCTTCAAGTGTAGCTGCTGCTATCCCCCCAATTTATTATTATATACAAAAAGGTGAAAAAATTGTTACTGAAGGCGATATTGTTAGCCGTGAACAACAGTTAAAAATGCAAATCCTCTATAGATTTGCTGCAAGAAAAATTGATTATGCAAAATCACTAGGAGTTTTTGTTCTTTCACTTTGTTTGGTATATGGTCTTTTCTTCTCTCCTGCTAGTCTTACAGGCACAAAACTTTACCCAAGAATACAATACTTTATTTCCTTTCTTTTACTCAGCTTTTCACTGCTTTGCATGCTTGTTGGTTTTTATATGCAAACAAATCTTGAGCAATCACAGATGGAGATATGGGCTTTTGCTGTTCCTATAGCCAGTGCTTCGGGTATTTCTGCACTTGTTTTTTCAGCAAGAAGGTTTTTTAGTTTTGGCCTTTTAGTTTCACTTTTCGCAACCCTTTTTCTAAAAGGAAATATTGCTTTATTTTTGTTTTTCTTTATCTCATCAATGCTCAACACATTACTTATCATCCGCTCACAAAGCAGGCAAGACGTGGTAACAAGCACATCAATGCTTTTTTTGGGACAACTATTCTTTGGTTTTGGAGCAATTTTATTCAATCTTTCCGAACTTACTCTTCTGCCTTACTTTCTTTTGGCAATCACCATAAACACCCTGCTTTGCCTTTTCTTTGTTTTTGCTTTAAGCCCTATTGTTGAGCTGTTTTTCAACCTTACCACACGCTTTAGGCTTATGGAACTTATGAACCTTGAGCAGCCCCTCTTGCAAGAACTTATGATGACAGCACCCGGCACTTACCATCACTCAGTCATTGTTTCAAATTTAGTTGAAGCTGGTGCAAATGCCATAAATGCCAATAGTTTACTATGCAAAGTTGCTGCCCTCTATCACGATATTGGCAAGATTGCACGCCCTGAATATTTTATTGAAAACCAATTCAACATCGCAAACAAGCATGATTCGCTTGCGCCTGCAATGAGTGCTCTTATTATTATTTCGCACATCAAGCAAGGTGTTGAACTTGCTGAAAAATATAATCTTGGTAAAGAGATTATTGATTTAATCAAACAACATCACGGTAATCGTTGCATGACTTTTTTCTATAATAAAGCTTTGCATTCTCATAAAGGCGAAGGCGATTGCCCGCAAGAATCTGAATATCGCTATCCATACAAAAAACCGCAAACAAAAGAGGCCGCTCTTTTAATGCTTGCAGATGCTATTGAGGCTTCAAGCAGAACGCTTATTGAGCCAACACCGGGTGATATTAGAAATCATGTAAATAAAATTGTTCAGGGCATATACGCTGAGGGCCAGTTAGATGAATCAGAACTTACTTTTAAAGATTTAAATGCTGTTTCTGAAGCATTTATTCTTATTGTGGTTGGACTTTTCCATCACCGTATCATGTATCCTGAAGCAAAAAAATCATAAACAATTAATTCCCAATAAAAAGATAAATCTTATGAAATGTTTTTCTATAAGCTTAGGTTGCCCTAAAAATAGAGTTGATACTGAACGCTTGCTTGGTTCATTGCCGGAAATTGAAATGGTAGAAGATGCTTTTGAAGCTGAACTTGTATTTATAAACACCTGTGCATTTATCGGGCCTGCCATACAAGAAACAATACAAACAATTTTAGCAGCTATTGAAGATATCAAAGAAATGCCACAAAAACCATTTTTAGCTGTGGCAGGATGTTTTTCAGGCAGATTTGATGTGAAGGAACTTAAAGCTGAATTGCCTGAAGTTGATTTATGGCTTGAGCCAAAAACACTTGAAACATGGGCAGAACAAATTTGCACAAAACTTCATTTAAAAACTATAGAAAAAAGCCGAATTATCAGCACTTTACCCTCTTATGCATGGTTAAAAATTGGTGAGGGTTGCACACATAGATGCTCATTTTGCACAATCCCCTCCATACGAGGCACGCATATTTCTTATAAAAAAAGTTTTCTTGTTGAAGAAGCAAAACTTGCAGCAAATCAAGGAGTTAAAGAAATCATCTTAGTTGCTCAAGACATAACTTCCTGGAAAGACACTGAAAACAATAATTCTCAGCAAGACTTGCGTCCTTTATTAGAAGGACTTATATCAATAGAAGAACTGCAAAGAATTCGTTTGATGTATCTTTACCCATCAGGAATAACAGATGACCTTCTTGCCTTTATGGCAAGTGCCGATAAAAAATTATTGCCTTATTTTGATGTTCCACTACAGCACGCACATGAAGATATTCTTAAACAAATGGGAAGGCCTTTTGCAGCAAATCCTTACGAAGTTGTTGAAAAAATTCGCAAACACTTGCCAAGCGCCGCGTTAAGAACTTCGCTTATAGTTGGCTTTCCGGGTGAAGAAGAAAAACATTATCAAAAACTATGTGATTTTGTTGAAGATATTCGTTTTCATAACATGGGAGTTTTTGCATATCAAGCTGAAGAAGGCACAAAAGCCGCTTCAATGGATAATCAAGTAGAGGATAAAATTAAAGAATTTAGGCGTGATAATCTTATGATGATACAATCTGAAATAAGTGAAGAAATTCTTGAAAACTATTTAGGAAGTGAACTTGAATTACTTGTAGACACGCCAAACGAAGAATGGGATGGGCTTTTTTCAGCCCGAACATGGTTTCAAGCCCCTGAAGTTGACGGAATAACTTATGTAAGCATAAACCCAGAAAATGAAGAAGAACTTCAAGCAGGGCAAATGGTAAAAGCTGAAATTATAGAAACAAAAGAATATGATTTAGTAGCTCTTGCCTAATACAATAAAAATATAGAGGACTATTTTGAAAGCTATTATTAATTTTTTACTATTATTACCATTATTTGTATCAATTCCGGCCTGTGCCGTACATTCAAACTCCGGATTTAATTCTAATAATTTTAAAGTTGATCAAATTGTTGGCACTTGGGAACATGATGACACTATTTATATATTTAATAAAAATGGTGAGCTTCATTCACCAAATAATATTTCCACATCACCGGACTCCTGGAAAATGGAGGGAGAGGTTCTTACCCTCTCTTTTCTTGATTCTCCAATAAGCGAAAAACGTGAAGAAAAATGGAAAATTCTCTTCCTACGTTCTTCAAGTATGAGCCTTGAAAATAATGAAGGTGAAAGGATAACATTTAATAAAAGAAAAAATAGTGGAATACAAACCATCACAGGCGAATTTTTCTTTCTTGAACGCATTGCTCTTCCTTCTGAAATTGTGTTGAGGGTTGATATTATGCAAAACAATGAAATTGTTCATTCTTCACTCACAACAAAAATTGGAAATGTGCCTATCCCTTTTGACACCTATTTTTTTGAAAATGATATCAAAAAAAATGAAGAACTAAAAATTTCAGCTGTAGTATATTTTCAAGAAAATGTTATTTTCCACACTGAGCAAGCTCAAACAATTCCAAATGAAACAAGCACTCTAAAGCCTATTCGCCTTATCCGTTCAAATCCTGACGAAATGTTAAATGAAGAATTAAACGTTCCTCTTTCCTATTCATTTTATAAAGAAAAAGATGATGAATTTGTTGCAGCACAGCTTTATCTTGAAAGTAATAATCTTTTTTTTCTTATTCAGCAAAAAGGCCAAAAAGGCATTATTGGCAGCCGCATAAATTCAAGCGAAGAGCTTTCTTGGGGGCATTGGAATCAAACAAACAGAGGCTACGGAATTGAATTACTTTTAGAAAACAATGATGCACTACTTGGTTCTATAAATCCGAATCATATTATAACTTTTGATAATTTACCTACATTTAACGGATATTCTCCTATTCATTTTAAAGAAACTGAACTCAAAGGCAAAACTTCAAGAGAATTTAAAATTATTGGCGAAATCAGAAAAGTTGGAAATACTTTCAACTTCAAGCCTTGCGGATTAGACATTGATTTTCCTCTTGAAAATAAAAATATAAATATTACAATCAACCAAGACATTAAAAATTTTGCTGAAATTGAAGCCCAATATACACGCAAAAATTCACAGCCTGCTTTTATTTTAAATTCAATAATTTCACAAAAAAATACAGATATGTGCACCCAAAATGAAAATTTATACAGCCTTGAAAACACCTATTGGCGACTTCTTTCTTTGGGCACAAAAGAAATTATGAAAAATGATAACCCTGAGCCACATCTTATTTTACGAATAGATGAAAACTCGAATGATGAAGCAAAAAAAGGGGAAGGAAGCGGTTCAGACGGCTGTAATTCTTTCTTTTTAGGTTGGGAAAACGGCAGCCTTAAAAATAATGAAGACAGTCTTAAGTTCATGCTTGGCGGTTCAACCATGCGTCTTTGCGATGAGCAAACAAGCAAGCAAGTAGCAGAATATATGCAAGCACTTGATAAAACAGAAAACTATTCCATAAAAGGCTCTATTTTAGAACTTAAGCAAGAAGATTCTGTTTTAGCGACTTTTGAAGCTGTTGAGTTTTAAAAATGCATGATCTTGCCCTTATTCTCAGCCTTGGTCAATTCCGAGAATATGACACTTGGGTAAGATTGCTCACAAGAAATTCAGGCATACAAACAGCTTTTGCCTTTGGAGCAAGTAAAAGCAGGCGCAGATTTGCCGGCTGTCTTGATATTTTTAATATTGTTAGTGCAAGCATAGAAAAAAGCAGAAAAAGAGATTTTTTGCAGCTTAAAGAAACAAGTCTAATAGAAAGCCTCAACCTTAGAAGCGACTGGAAAATTCAGGGAATTGCAATAAATTGCTTAAGATTTATCGAGGCACTTGGCATTGCCCCCGAAACAAGTGAAGAAAGCTTTGACTTTATAACTGATTTTTTCAAACATCTGCCTAAATATCAAACATTTCACGGGCAAGCAAACTTATTGCCGCCACTTTTCCGCTTCAAACTGGCTTGTATTCAAGGTTATGCACCAATTCTTAACTCTTGTGCTCATTGCAAAACTGAAGACTTGAGTAGTAAAATTATTTTTTCTGTGCAAGAAGGGGGAATTCTCTGCCAAAAATGCAGGGATAAAACATTTGCCTCTGCCCTGCAAATTCAAATCACAAAAGAAACACTCAATTTCATGCTTGACGTGCAAAACCTTTTGCCCCATTTGTGGCTTGAGGAGGAAGTTCCCGTGCAAATTGCTCATCAATATGGTCAAGTAATTGATGCATTCACTCAATACCATCTTGGGCTCGAATGGCATAAAAATCGTTTTATTTCAATATAATACTAAAAAGGAGTTTCATTTATGGAAAAAAATTGCATATTCCTTATACATGGATATACAGCTGAAATTTCACATATGTTTCTATTAGGGAACAAATTAAAAAATCCTCATGAAATACAAAATTTTCACATCTTGGAGCATATTAATTATGAAGTTTATATCGCTTCAATTCATGCTCATGAAGGTGCCACAGAAGAAGAATTTATGCAAAGCACTTGGGATGACTGGTTTGCTTCTGTTGAACAACAATTTCTTCAAAAGCAAAAAGAAGGTTTTAATCTCAATTTAGTGGGTCATTCTATGGGTGGAGCGATCGCTTTAAAACTAGCTCAAAAATATCCGCAACACGTTAGAAGCGTTACAACAATTTCAAGCCCATTATACCTAAACAGGTTTTATCCTGCCGATATATCAAGCATTCCTTTATTTTTTGTTCCTTTCTTTGCACCTTTTATCAAAAAACTAGAAACTGATTTTTTTGAAAAGAAAAAAGATAAAGACCCTCAAGCCCCTAAAAGCTATCATTACCTTCCTCAACTTGCTTCACTTGTCAAAGCAATAGCTGAAATAAAGAAGGAAATGAACTATGTGGTAGCTCCGCTCTTGGTGCTTCATGCCTTTGAAGATACTGTTGTGCCTTATCAAAATGTTGTTGAAATTGCAAAAAGGTCAGCTTCAAGTTTTAAAAAAGTATGCATTTATACAATTCAAGATGAAAATGCAAATAAGCACCTTCTCAATATGCATGAAGAAACCATTGATAAAGTAAGTGCGGAAATTCTTTTATTTCTTTTTGAAGCAAATAAGCAATAATTAATACTTTGGTTTTACAGTTTATTTTATTAATAAATTTCTTCCACACCAAGTATTTGAATTTCATTGCGTAAAGGATTGATTTTGCCCAAACGCACCAAAACTTCTTGCCCAAGATAGATTTTATCAGGGAAAAGATTACGTTTTGCTCTTAAAAAAATCTGCTCTTTTGGCAAGGCAACAGAAATATAATAATCTAAATCTTCTGTGATCACGCCTTTCCAAATATAGTCATTACCTTCATCATAAGCTTTTTTGCTTTCTTGCTTGAAGTATAAAAACTTCCAATAACGCGGACGAAGCCTTTGGCTTTGGCTCACAAGCTCTAAACTTGTATTATGCATAAGCAAAATTTGTTCAAGCTTTTCTTTTGAAAATAAGATATCATTATTTTCAAGAAAATAAAGAACTTGAGCTTCGTTCACTAAATCTGCATAGCGTCTTAGAGGTGAAGTTATAGGGGCATACATGCTCAGCCCCATTCCGGCATGTGGCCTTGGAACTATATCAAAAGTAGCTGCGACAAGTGAGCGCGCTATGCGTGCAATATCTTCGGGTTTTGACCAAATTCCTGCATATTCTTTTGGCAAAGCAATGTCTTGTGTTCTAAAAAGAAGTGGAATTTCTTTTTCATAAGCCCATTTTGCAATCCCGAAATTTGAAAGTATCATCATTTCAGAAACAAGAAGTGAAGCTTTTGGAGTTTGCTCAACATCTTCAATCTTTACAAGCACATTTTCATAATAATGTGGAAGATCGTCTTTGTATTCTAAACTTATTTGAGGATCAGGCCTATCAATTATAACAGCATTATTTTCTATGCGTTTTTGCAACAATTTTTCAGTGCAAAGATGTGCTTCAAAGAGCATTTCTTTATAAGAACTTTCTTGTTCGCAATTGAGAACATTTTCGGCATATGCATAGGTAAGATTTTCTTTGATTTTAACTTTTCTTCTAAATGGCTCACAAGAAAGAATGTTTCCTTGAAAATCAACACAAACTTTTATAACTAAAGCAGGAAGGATATTGCTTTCAAGCAATGAATAAGTTTCAACACCCAATTCTTCGGGAAGCATATGATAAGTGGCTTCGGGTAAATAGATTGAAGTTGCCCTATGGCATATTGCTTTGTCAAAAACAGTGCCAAATTCCCAAAAAGCTGCAGGGCAAGCAAGCGCAAGATAGATTTGCCAATGATCTTCTTTTTTTTCTAAATAAAAAGCGTCATCAATGTCTTTTGTTTTTTCACCGTCTATACTTATGAAAGGTAAATCAAGAAATTCTGCTGTATCAGTTTTTGCTTTATTGATAAGTTCATCAATCTCTTTTTTATAAGGCAAAGACCAATCTTCTGAAATTTCATAATCCGCTCTATCCAACCAATAATTATAATGTTGGGGCACAAGTTTCCATGCTATTGCAAGCAAAAGAGGATTAAAAGCATCTTCGGGAATAGCTTTTATAACTTCACGCCATAAAATTTCATCGTCTTTATTTTCAAAATCTTTATCTGCAATGCGAGTGAATAAAAGTTTTTGAAGCCTTGAGCTTACTTCATCGTCTAGAGGGCAGAGAGGAAGTTCTTTTTTATTTTGCATTGTATCATACAAAACTTTAAACCAAGCCATTCCTCCCTCAACAAAACGTTCACGTTTTTTTTGTTGCTCTTCTGCTTCTTTTTTAAGCTCTACCAAAGCAGATGGATATATTTCAAAATAGGGCGGCGAAAATTTAAAATGTGCTCTATCTGCCAATAAAGCACGTCCTACAGCAGCTAAAGTATCCGCATCAGGCTCAGTAAAAATCAATTCACAAAGCCATTTAAGTTCAGCTTTTTCCACTTCGCCTTGCGTCATTTCCCAAATATCTAGTGTTTCAATGTTTTGTGCGATATTCTTTCTGTTTTCTAAATGCTTGTTGAGAGCTTTTACAATTTCATCTTTTGAATCAAGTGCTTGAAGTCGAGGCCCCTCCCACGGTAACACACGGTTTTCCTGTAGGGAAAGTTCACGCCTATTAGGAAGAATAATTCTTAATCTTCCACTTTGATTTTCTAAAACACAAGCAGTTTGCAAAGCATTATCTTGTAAAAACTCAACTAAATACATCTATTCCACACCTTTAATTTCAATAGAATGGAAAGAATCTGCTTTAGATTGTGCTTTTGGGCAATCATCTTGAAGATAGCAAATTTCGCATGCTCCACGAAAAGGAAAATGTGTGATTGTGGCAAAACGTCTTGTAAGAGCACTTGCATCTTCATTATAAGGAATTCCCAAATCTTCCAAAGCATCAATAAGATTATCGGTTGGTCTTGGGGCAGGGGCACAGCCGGCATCAGCCACCTCAGGCAAGAAGGTTTGAATTGAAGTCATCATTAGATTTTGTGCAAGGCAATTAAAGCGGAAAGAATCAGAAGGACTATCGCCCCACTTTGTATCAATTTCTTCTTCAACGCTTTCATCAAGCCACATCACCAAATAGCCGATTTTACCTACTTTAAGTTTATAGACGTGAAGTTGCTCAAGCCATCTGTCCCAAGCTTCGCCAAGTTCATCAATAATTTCACCGCCCAATCTTTTTTCTTCCAAAAGTTCAAGCAAGGTAAAAAAGTCAAAATCCACATTTACTTCAAATTTTTCTTTTGTGTATTCTATTGTTGTTGACATTTTAGTCCCTTTAAAAATCTATTAAATTTTATTGTATCATTGCATTATAATCACTAGTTCTTATAAGAGCAAGCCTTTTTATATTTATTTTTTTAATTCTTTTTAAATAAAAAATTACCCTCAAAATTATATTTAAGGGTAATTCATTTTTATAAAACATTAATATCTTTATTTTTCACTTTGCCCTAAAAGCAATCTCTTATGTGATTGAATTATTTCAGGAATAAGTTCAGGGTGGGCTAAAGAAGTGGTGTCTCCTATAGCCTCATATTCACCGCTTGAAATTTTTCTCAAGATACGGCGAATAATTTTGCCTGAAAGTGTTTTTGGCAGTTCACGAACAAACATAATTTGATCGGGGCTTGCAAGTGCACCGATATTTGTTCTAACCCAAGTGCGAAGTTCTTTACGCAAGTCTTCTGTCCAGTCAACCTCATTTGCAAGGGCAACATAGGCATATATCGCTTCACCCTTGATATCATGCGGCATAGGCACAACAGCAGCTTCACCGACAGCGGAATGTGCCACAAGTACAGATTCAATTTCTGCTGTGCTTAATCTATGGCCTGAAACGTTTATTGAGTCATCTATACGCCCTAGAATGAAATAGAAGCCTTGATCATCAACCCTTACGCCATCACCTGACCAATAGCAGCCTTGGAAGCGACTAAAATAACTTTTAAATTTTTCAGGATTTTTATAAACATCAATCATAAGCCCCGGCCAAGGCTTGCTTATGCAAAGGTGGCCACCCTCTGTGCCATCGTCAGCGGCTTCATTTGTATCACTGGCAATAATTGTTGCATTGATGCCAGGAAGAGGCTGAGTAACCGAACCAGGTTTAAGCTTTGTTGCATAAGGAAGAGGCGATAGCATAACGCCGCCTGTTTCAGTTTGCCACCATGTGTCAACAATAGGAAGATCACCTTTACCTATATGATTATGATACCACATCCAAGCTTCAGGGTTCATAGGTTCACCAACAGAGCCAAGAATACGCAAGGAAGAAAGGTCATATCTTTTTGTCCATTCAACGCCTTGCCTCATGAGTGAGCGAACAACTGTCGGTGCAGTATAGAAAATATTTACTCTAAATTTTTCAATGATTTTCCAGAATCTATCAGGTCGTGGCCATGTTGGAGTGCCTTCAAACATAATTGTTGTTGCACCTAAAGATAAAGGCCCATACACAAGATATGTATGCCCTGTAATCCAGCCACAGTCAGCCGTGCACCAATACACGTCTGAATCTTTCATATCAAAAACCCATTGTGTGGTATGTGCTGCATAAGTCAGATAACCGCCGGTGGAGTGCACAACACCTGTTGGCTTGCCTGTGCTTCCTGATGTGTGAAGAATAAAGAGTGGATCCATAGCATCCATTGACTCACAAGGATAGTCAGAATCAAGATTAAAATCATTCAAAAGATCTTCCCACCAGATATCTCTGCCTTTAAGCATAGGAATATCTTGATTGCCACGATTTACAACAATAACTTTTTCAACGCTTGGGCATTGATTTAAAATCTTATCTAAATTTTCTTTTAGAGGTTTTGGAGCACCTCCACGCATTACGCAATCAGCAGTGATAACAACTTTTGCCTCACAGTCATAGATACGGCCTTGCACCCCGCCATCAGCATAACCTGTGAAAATTGCAGTATGAATAGCACCTATGCGAGCACAAGCAAGCATTGAAATAACAAGTTCTGGAATCATAGGAAGATAAAGTGCCACTTTATCGCCTTTTTTCACTCCTAAAGCTGCCAAACCTGCTGCAACAGTACACACGCTTGTGTAAAGCATTTGATAGGTATAGGCACGCACATCCATTTCTTGCTCGCCTTGCCAAATAAGTGCAGCTTTATTTCTTCTGTCTGTGATAATATGTCTATCAACACAGTTATAAGCGGCATTTAATCTACCGCCTTCAAACCAAGCCACCTTTGGAATTGTAAAATCTGTGCTTTGCACAGTATCCCAAGGCTTAAACCAGTGCAAAAGAGCTCTTGCTCTTTCAGCCCAAAATTCATCACTTTCTTCTTTGGCATAATTAGTTATTAGATCAAGCTCTTTTCTGTTACGAATACGAGCTATGTCCTTACCATGCCTTGGTGGAAGATAGGTGCGACTTTCCTGTAAAAGACTTTTAATTTTATCATCAGACATAAAGCAACCCCATTTTAAAAGTTAGTTTAACATTTTCAATTTGATGTTCTTGATTTTCTTGTAAAAAAAATGTATAGCAAGATAAATAAAGCTTGTCAAGCAAGGGGCTATAAAACTGTTTGCTAGTTCAAACAACTTTTATTTTTAGTGTATGTCCTTAATTTTCATGCATATCTGAGCTGAATTATTATATGTATCTATTTCGATATTATATGCAATATCAACACATTCGCCAACCTTATGCGAAAAATTTGCTACATTCCATAACTTTGACTGCAGCCTCTGCCCTGATTTTTTATCAAGAACTTCAAGCTTTAAATGCTTGCCATACCCAAAAGGCTCAAGCTTAGTTATTTCAACTTCCTTGCTTGCATACACAGGTTCACTATTACCAATCCCAAAAGGCTCTAATAATTCAAGCTCTTTCAGGAAATTATAATTTGAAACATCACTGAAATTGACTTCATCTTCAATAAAAAGTGAAGGCTGTAAAACATTTTCCCCGCAAAAATCTTTGAAGCAAGAATTAAATGAATTTCTGAAATTTTCAATGGCTTCAGGCAAAATTTTCAAACCTGCGGCATATTCATGCCCGCCAAAAGAGAGTAAATGCTCATTACTTTTTAATAACGCATTATGAAGATGAAATTTTCTTATGGAGCGCCCTGAACCTTTGAGGCAATCAGAAGATTGATCTTTTGTAAGAATAAAAGTGGGTTTATAAAATTTTTCAACCATACGAGAAGCCACTATACCTATAACTCCTTGGTTCCAATTATCGCTCACAAGCACTAAAGTGGGGTCATTTTGATAGTTTAAAGCTTGTTCAGCTGCTTGAGCCACAATTTCTTCTTCTTCTTTTTTTCTTAGAAAATTCCACTCATCAAGCTGAATAGCAAGTTTTTTTGCTTCTGTATAGTCTGTTGAAATCAGAAGCTCAAAGGCAATGCGAGGATTATCCATTCTTCCTGCGGCATTTATTCTTGGGGCTAAACCAAAAGAAATTTGCCCTGCGCTAAGGCTGGCACGCGGTGCATAACCTGAAATTTCCTTCAAGGCCCTTATGCCCACCCTGTCTGCTTCCTTTATTTTCAGCAAACCATTTTTCACTAAAATTCTGTTTTGCCCTATAAGCGGCATCATATCGGCAATAGTACCTAAAGCAACAAGATCAAGAAATTCACGCATATCGCATTTTGTGCCAAAGCTTTCATATAGAGCATTATTGAGATGGCATAAAAAGAAAAAAGCCACGCCAACACCTGCAAGGCGTATGTCTTTAGCAATAATTTCAGTGCTTTCCTTTACAATATAAGGATTGATAATTGCATCTGCTTTTGGCAAAATTTCAGGCAAAAGGTGATGATCGGTAATAATTACTTCAACATTTCTTTCTTTTGCATAATCAATAGCTTCTACATCAGAAATTCCGCAATCCACGGTTATAAGAACTTCAAAACCCTCATCTATATAGCTTTTTAAAATCGCTTGATTTATGCCATAACCTTGCTCCCTACTTGGAACATGGTTATAAATCACATAATCATGCTTTTTAAAAAATTCATAGCATAAGGCAGAACTTGTAATTCCATCTGCATCATAGTCGCCCCAAACAAGAATTTTCTTTTTATTCTTGATGGCTTGAACAATTATATTTGATGATTTTTCTACATCAGGCAAAAATCTTGGGTGCAAAAGTTTTTTTAAAGAAGGATTTAGAAAAACATCAAAGGCGTCAAAAAGCTGCTGCTCGTTTCCATCATCAAAGAAGTGTGGGTATTGGTTATAAAGCCTTGAAAGAAGCAATGAAGTAAATTGAGGACTCAAATCCATTTTATAGGAAATTTCATTTACAAAACGAGAGAGTTGAAGATTTTTCTCAACCAAATTCCACTCTTTTTGTAAATTGTTCATTCTATTTCCTTGAGGGTTGAAGTTTCAAATACACTTTATGCTTCAAATGAGCTTTCAGTGCTATATTGTGCTATAATTTCAGCCACTTGATCTTTATCAACAAAATTTTTACCTGCCATCCAAGTAAGCATTTTTATGGCAATTTCGTTTTTGTTGTCTAATTCTAATGCTTTTTTAATGGTTATAACACAAGAGGTATAATCCTTTGCCTCAAGATATACACGTGCTATATTCAAGAAAAGGTTTGGATCTTCTTTTCCTAATTCGATAGCTTTTTCATAATATTCAAGTGCCTTATCATACATTTGGCTTTTGCGAAGATTTATACCGAATTCATTAAATAAATGTTTATGTTCTTTTTGGAAAGCTGCATCAAGGGTAACAAGACGGCTTAAAATGCTTTCAGCTTTATCTTTCTCACCCTGTGCCAAATAAGTAAGCCCAATACCGAAGTTTGCCTTGACATTTTCAATATCTAGCTCAAGTGCGTTTTCATATTCAAATTCTGCACTGAAGAGTTCATTTTTATCTCTGTGCTGGTCCCCTGCTTCAACAGCTTCATTTATTTCACGCATTTTAGGGAAAACTGTTTGCACATAAAACTCAAGTTCAGGCGAATATTTTTCAAGCAATTCTTCTCGACTGATAGTTTTAACCGGTCCTGTAGGAACATAGTTATGATTGAGCGATTGGATAAGAATTTCACCTGTTTTTTCATCTTGATCTACAAACCAAAAAGTTTTCATCACTGTTTTACGTGTGGTTGTGCCTGTGCCCACTTTGCGAACTTCTTGCAAAGAAAACACTCCACGCATATGTTCTTGCCCCATTCCGGTAAAGCTTCCTTTCATAATTATCTCTACTTTTTTATTTTAATTTGAATCTATATTTGCTTCGAGCATATTTGCCAAAATTTCTTCGGCTGCTTCAAGCGGATTTTCTGCTTTTGTAATTGGGCGGCCTACAACTAAAAAGTCTGCACCGTTTTCGATTGCAAGTTTTGGAGTCATCACTCTTTTTTGATCGCCAACTTCAGAATTTTCTAAGCGGATACCCGGACATAGAGTTAATAGTTTCGGATGCCTTTTCTTTATTTGCCCAACTTCATTTCCTGAACAAACAATACCGTTCAATTTCCAATTATAGGCTTCATCACTCAATCTGTTTGCAAGATCTTTCACTTGCCCATTATACCCTGGAATATCGCCGTCTGAAATGCTTGTAAGCACAGTAACACCAAAAACAAGGGGTTTATGTTCTTTTTCTTCAAGGCAATCTAAGGCTGCTGTAACCATAGCTTCGCCACCAACTATATGAAGCGTAAGCATATCCGCCTTATGGCTTGCTGCAGCCAAAACAGCACCACGCACAGTATTTGGAATGTCGTGTAATTTAAGATCTAAAAAAACTTTATATTGCATGGCTTTTAAAGACTGTATAAGGCGTGGCCCTTCGGTAATAAAAAGCTCTAAGCCAACTTTCACCCACTTTACTTTTCCTTTTAAAGTGTCAGCCATTTTTAATGCTTCATGAGCATCGTCAAAATCAAGTGCAACTATCAATTCAGCCATTTTTTCTCCTTACTATAATCAATATATCTTTACATATGCGGATATAAAATGCTTGTCAAAAAGCTTTTTTGCCTTCTTGGGTTAAGTTTTGCCGTAATATAACAGGCTTTAAGTTGTTCATAAGCCAAATCAATATTATCATTTAACACCCAAGCATTAAACCAGTGCGATTGTTTTATTTCATCGCTTGCATTTTGCAATCTTCGCACAATAGCTTCTTCTTTATCTGTGCCTCTTGTTCTCAATCTTCTTTCAAGCTCTTCAAGGCTTGGCGGGAAGAGGAAAACAAAGAAAGAATTTGGCAAAGACAGTGAGAGTTGCAGAGCTCCTTGAACATCAATATCAAAAAGAATATCATGCCCTTTTGCTAAATTTGCTTCAACTTCTTGCAAAGGTGTTCCGTAATAGTTTCCATGAACTTCTGCCCATTCTGCAAAGGAATTTTCACGAATTTTTTGTTCAAACTCTTTTCTTTCAAGAAAGTAATAATCTTTTCCGTCAACTTCACCCTCACGTGCAGGACGAGTGGTGCATGACACCGAAAATTTAAAGTCAGGAAAATCTTTTAAAAGCATTTTAACAAGTGTGCTTTTTCCTGTTCCTGACGGTGCTGTTATTACTAAAGGAAGTCCGTTTTCTATCATATTCTAACCCTCATTCACACTTTCAAGTCTTTGCATAACTGTTTCTGGACTTACTGCTGAAAGAATAACATGATTTGAATCAGTTATGATAAAAGAACGAGTTCGCCTGCCTTGCGTGGCATCTATCAAGCGTCCGTCATTTTTTGCATCTTCTTTTAATCGACGCATTGGTGAAGAGCTTGGCAAAACCACTGAAACTATTCTATTTCTCAAAACATAGTTTCCAAGACCTATATGTATTACTTTATTTTGCATGTAAAACCTTGTTGTATTCCTTATTTACCTACACAGAAATTTGAAAAAATAGAATTAACTATTTCCTCTGTGATTATCTCCCCTGTGATTTCACCTAGAAGCTTCACAGCTTCATTGAGGTGAATTGCCAAAGCATCAGGTGGAACAAAAAGAGCATTTGCATGAAAAAGCTCAAGCTCTTCCTTTGCTTTTCCAAGTAAATGTGCTTGGCGCATATTTGGTGCAAGCTCATCACCCAAAGGAATTTGTGCCGATAAAATTTCATACATTTTTTTTGCCAATTCATCAATACCTATCCCCTCCTTTGCAGAAACAGGATAAACAGCGAATTTTGGGAAGGCATCGCCAGCTACTTCAATAATATCACACTTATTCCAAATAAGCAAAACCTTTGCATTCGGATTTATTTTTTCCAAAAAAGTAAGATGCTCTTTGTCTTTTTCAAAGTTTGAATTAACGTCTAGCACATACAAAATCATGCGTGCTTCTTCAAAAAGTTTATAGGCTGACTGTATGCCCTCAAGTTCAATCGTATCAGAAGTTTCTTCTTTTACGCGTATACCTGCTGTATCTACCAAACGCACAGGAAAGTCTTGAATTTTTATCACTTCTTCAATATAATCACGTGTTGTGCCTGCCTGTGCTGTAACAATAGCCCTATACCTTCCAAGCAAAGCATTGAACAAGCTTGATTTTCCTGCATTTACTTTGCCTGCAAGAACAATTAAAGAGCCATCTCTCCATGGTTTTGTTCTTTCATAAGCCAATATAAGATTAGCGATTTGATTTTTTATATCTGTGGCACTATTTAGAAAATCAGAAATGTCAGGTAATTCTTCTTCTGAAAAATCAAGCTCATACAAAAGGTTTTGCATAATACTTTCCAAAGAAGTTCTTAATTCTTTGATTTTCTTTCCTAAAAGCCCACTTAATTTTGCTTCACCAAGCTTTGTGCTTTCCAAAGAAGGAGCATTGATAATTTCAATCACTGCTTCTGCCTGGCTTAGGTCAATCCTGCCATTTAGAAAAGCTCTTTTTGTGAATTCACCTGGGCTTGCAAATTCAGCCCCATGAAAGAAACAAGCTTGCAATAAAGCCTCTAGAAGATTTGGGTTTCCATGGCAGTGAAGTTCAACTGTGTCTTCAGCTGTATAGGAAAAAGGCTTTTTCATATACACAGCCATTCCCTCATCTAGGTATTTACCCTCTTTATCAAGAAAATGCCCATAATAAAGATAACGAGCTTCAATGCTAGTTTTAGGATTTTTAAAGACAAAAAGCTTTTTTAATATATCAAGAGCTTTATCCCCTGATATGCGTATGATGCCTATCCCGCCCGATAAAGTTTGCGAATAAGCAGTAGCTATTGCCGCGATTGTTGACATTACAAGCCTGCCAATTCCTTTTCTATGCTTGCTTTAAGAACTTCATCAAGATTTGGAAATTCCAAAGCTTTTTGAAGATGTTCTTTCGCTTTTTCTTTATTATCAAGATTATAAATATATAAGATTGAAAGGCTGTAGCGAGTTGCAGGCATTTCTTCAAGCACAAGTGAGCGCTCAAAAGCCATAGCAGCTTCAGCAGCTTCACCAAGTTGACTGTAAGCAACACCTGATAAATAAGCAGCTTTTGCACTCATAGGATCGATTGTGCTTGCCCTTGTTGAGAAATTAAGCATGCCTACATAATCTTCTGCTTCAAAAAACAAGAGTGCCAGCTCAAGAAATACTTCAGGATTATTTGGTTCAGCTTGAATTCTTTGCATAAGTTCGCCGGCTTTGTTGGAAAACTCTTCGCTTACCTCTTTGTTAAACATAGATGACATGTTCATCATGTTTGACATACCACCCTCATTTGAAGGCATTGTTGTTTCATTCATTCCGCCCATTTCATTAGACGGTGGCATTTGCATCTTTGTTTCTTGCACCATATCATGAGCAAAATGATAATATATTGTGGTTGCTGCTATAGCAATCATTCCCAATAACATAAAAAAAAGTGTGAGTTTGCGTGCATTCATTATTTACTACTCTGAAATCTTTCAAATTTTTTATCTAAATTCTTTTGGTTTGCCACTAAAAAAGTTATGTAGCCTCCAATCCCCAGCCAGATTACAATATTTACAGCCATTAATGCGGTTAAACTATCCATATTTCCTTCCTTTAATTATGATATTCACGTGCATGATGTTCATCAAATAAATCTTTATTAATTGTTTCTTCAATATATTCTTCCTGTGCTTTTTGCCTTGTTCTTAGTATCAATAAAGCTAAAAACAAGAAGAAAAAAACTAACACACAAGCAATAACTGCATGAGCCATTTCCGGTTCAAGCCCACCGCTTTCGTTTGCAAAAACATTTGGGTGGATTGAACGCCACAGCCTTGCCGAAAAAAACACCAAAGGCACATCAGCAAAGCCTATAATGCCTACCACAGCAGAAACTAAAGGAGCACGCGGCGTTGGCATAGAGTGAATAATAAGATAGCCCACATAAATAAACCAAAGCACCAAAGTTGTGGTTAGTCTTGGGTCCCAAGTCCACCACACATTCCATGAGTTTTTGCCCCAAATCATTCCTGTCAAGATGGCCAAAGAGGCAAGCAAAAGTCCAATTTCTGCTGCTGAAGAAGCTATATAATCATACTTCTTCTTTCTTGTTTTCAAATAAGCTATACTGCACACGCAATTCACAAAAAAAGCAACAAAACACCACCACGCCACAGGCAAGTGATAGTAAAATATTTTTTGTGCCAAACCCATAGTTTGCTCTAAGGGTGCGTATACATATATTAAATATTGGCAAAAAGCAAAGCCGATTGCAAATAATATAGCTGAGATTTTAGCAAGTGATAACATAACCTATACCTTTATAATTATTTTATTTCTTAAGATTTATTCATCAGGCATATACAAAAATGGAAACAAAAATAAAGCAAGTGCTAAGAATATACCGTCAAAAGCAAGAACAAGCAAGAGCCAAGAGCGGGCAAGTTCAAAAATATTTTCAGTATTTGAAAAAAGCAAAGAAAGCATTTCAATACCTGCCAGAAGCAAAGGAGTAAGTAAGGGAAAAAGAATTATGCTTAGCAATGATTCCTTTCCGGTTTGCCCAACTGCCAATGCACCAAGCAAAGCTCCGCAAGTTGCCATACCAATATCAGCAAGCAAAACAAAAGTCAAAAACTCTATAACATTTCCAAATAATTGTGCATTGCAAAAAATAACCAAAGCAAAAAGGAAGATAATTTGCGTAAAAAGCATGAAGATTATGCCAAGCAAGCCCTTTGAAAGCCAAATCACATGTATTGAGCTTGGCATCAAATGAAGTGCTGTTTTTGCGTTATTATATTCTTCCAGTGCGTGTAAACTGTTGAAAATAAGCACCATAGCAAAACTTGAAGCAAGCCAAAATAAAGTTGCCAAAACCCTCGCTTCAATAATTGCCCCAACCTCTTGCGATAGGCTGAAAACAAATATCAAAAGTAAGCCTAAGAGTAAAGCTTGGCCAATTCCTCCACCACGCATAAAAAATAAAAGAAAATCTTTTTTTATAAGAGCTTTGAATGAAGTGAGGAAACTTTTAACCATTGTTCACCTCATCTTGTTTCAGCTTTTGAGTTGATAGAGTTTTATCTTCTATAATATGCAGATAGTCAGCAAATTCTTTATCTTTTTCAATATCGTGGCTTATCCAAAAAGTACAAAAACCCTCTTGCTTTGCCCATAGAATTTGTTCAACAAGAAATTTCCTTGCTTCTGTGTCTAAGCCGGTTGTTGGTTCATCAAATAGATAAAGTTTTGGTTTTTGTGCCAAAAGCCTTGCAATACTAAGCTTTTGCACCATGCCTCTTGAAAAAATCTTTATATTTTCATAGGCAAATCTACCAATGCCGACTTTTTCTAAGATTTCCAAATACTCTTTGTCTGACAAAGATTTTCCTGAATGCATTTTATGCCAGAACTTCAAGTTTTCTAAAGCAGAAAGTTGAGGATAGAAAAAAGAAGAATGTGCCAGATAGCCCACTTCAGAAATATTTAAATCAGTGGAGATTGTGCCCGCATCTTGTTCTAAAAGTCCGCAAAGTATTTTGAATAAAGTGCTTTTGCCCGATCCATTTTTGCCTTGAAGCAAGTGTATTGACTGTGGATAGAGTTCAAAATTCACATTTTTATAAAGGAGCCTTCCCCCAAAATTTTTTGCAATATTTACGGCTTTGAGCATATCTTTACTACTTGCAATTAAGTGGTGCGGCTTTTTTTACATAGCCTGTTATTGTTACATTTGCTACCATAGCTTTTGTTGCATCATATACTTTAATATCATAAATAACAAGCTTTCTTCCAAGTTGCAGGGGGGTTGCATAAGCTATTAAAGGCCCCACCTTACCGGCCGAAAGATATGAAATTGAAGATTGAGCATTCACAATCACTTCATTATACGCATGTGAAGCAACAACAAAAGCCATATCAGCCAAAGAGAATATAGCTCCGCCATGCGTATTGCCAAGACTGTTTCTGTGCCTATCGTCAAAAGGCATTGAAACAACAGCTGAATCGCCGTCAATGCTTACAATTTCCATTCCCAAAGCTTGAGAGAATGAATCATTTTCAAAAAGTCTTAATCTATTTTCTTCTGACATAATTATATTTTTTACCTTATTCCAAGAAATTCTGTTTGCCGCCTATATGTTTATAGGCTTTCGCTGTTGCC
>CAYJHJ010000025.1:0-26477 GCA_964370095.1 uncultured Desulfovibrionaceae bacterium
TGATTCGTGTTTCAAAAAAACACGGCCAAAAAGAAGTTTTGAAAGACATTTCTCTTTCATACTTCTACGGAGCAAAAATAGGCGTGCTTGGGCTTAATGGTTCAGGTAAATCTTCACTTCTCAAAGTTCTTGCAGGTGTTGACACTGCATTTGACGGCGAAACCGTGCTCTCACCCGGTTTTACCATTGGTTATCTTGAACAAGAACCATTGGTTGATGAAACAAGAACGGTTTTAGAAGTTGTTCAAGAAGGCGTTAAAGAAATCATTGATATTGTAAATGAATTTAATGCAATTAATGAAAAATTTGCTGAGCCTATGGAACCTGAAGAAATGGATGCTCTTATCGAAAGGCAAGGGCAAGTTCAAGAGTTGATGGATAATAAAAATGCTTGGGATATTGATTCACGCCTTGAAATGGCGATGGATGCCCTTCGTTGCCCGCCCTCAGATACTCCTGTTTCTGTTATTTCAGGTGGTGAAAAACGTCGTGTTGCCCTTTGCAGGCTTTTATTGCAAAACCCTGATATTCTTTTACTTGACGAACCAACAAACCACCTTGATGCTGAATCAGTTGCATGGCTTGAGCAATTTCTTCAAACTTTCCCCGGCACAGTTATTGCCGTTACTCACGATCGCTACTTCCTTGATAATGTTGCAGGCTGGATTTTAGAGCTTGACAGAGGAAGAGGCATCCCGTGGAAAGGTAATTATACCTCATGGTTAGAACAAAAAGAAGCACGCCTTCTTCAAGAAGATAAAAAAGATGAAGAAAGGCAAAAAACTTTATCTCGTGAGCTTGAATGGATCAGAATGTCGCCTAAAGGCCGTCATGCCAAAGGAAAAGCACGTATAAATGCTTATGAAGCCATGCTTAGCCACGAAGCTGAAAGACGTTCAAAAGATTTAGAAATATATATCCCACCTGGTCCACGCCTTGGAAAAAGTGTTGTTGAAATCAGCAATATGTCAAAAAGTATGGGCGATAGGATTTTAATGGAAGATGTAAACTGCATTATTCCTCCAAATGCTATTGTTGGAATTATTGGACCAAATGGTGCAGGTAAAACAACTTTATTCAAAATGCTTATTGGCCAAGAACAACCAAGCAGTGGCACAGTAAAAGTTGGTGAAACAGTGAAATTTGCTTACATTGACCAATCTCGCTCAACACTAACATCAGGCAAAACTGTTTATGAAGTAATAAGCGAAGGTGCCGAAACCATTAAACTCGGCAATAAAGAAATTAATGCAAGGGCTTATTGCTCACGCTTCAACATTCAAGGCAGTGATCAACAAAAAAAAGTTGATGTGCTTTCAGGCGGTGAAAGAAATAGAGTTCACTTAGCTCAAATTCTAAAGCAAGGTGCAAACGTTATTCTTCTTGATGAACCAACTAATGACCTTGACGTTAATACCATGCGTGCACTTGAAGACGGCATTGATAATTTTGCAGGCTCTGTTCTTGTGATAAGCCACGATCGTTGGTTTTTGGATAGAATTGCAACGCATATCATAGCCTTTGAAGATGATGGAAAAGTTGATTTCTTTGAAGGAAACTTTACTGAATATGAACAAGACAAAATTAAGCGTTTAGGAAATATCACTCCGCACAGGGCAAAGTTCAGAAAGCTTACAAGAGATTAGAATTATATTATAATATGATTATAAGGGGGAGCCACATTTTTTATAATGAGGTTCCCCTTTCAAGCATCTTCACGCATATCCTTTCATACAAAATAATCACTTTTCATTTTTAAAGTTTTGCCTTATATTGATTTTAAGTTAATATACCATTTGAAATATAAAGGTTATGACTTAACGGAGAAATATTTAATGACAGCACTTGAAAGACTTAATGAAGATGAAAGAAAAGAATATTGGGCTTGTTTGGCTTTAAAATATGCACAAAATATTGGGGTGCGTACTATTGCCAAGCTTCTTAAGCATTTTAATTCTGCTTTTGTTGCCGTGCACAGTCTTTCAGAATGGGGGAAAATAGGTGCAAGCCACCGCATTAAGCACATACAAGATAATTCATGGCGAGAAGAAGCTAAAAAAGAATGGGAAAATGCAAGAGATTTAGATGCTGAAATCGTACTTTGGAATATGCCATCATATCCTCCTCTGCTAAAAGAAATTCCCGATCCTCCATCGTATTTCTATGCAAAAGGCAAGCTTGAGTTAATGAAAGTGCCCTCCCTTGGCATTGTTGGCTCACGCGATTCCTCAAAAGATGGACAAAATGAAAGTGCCTATATAGCAAAAACTCTCTCAAATTGCGGGGTGTGTATTATTTCAGGCATGGCAAGAGGGATTGACAGGGCTGCTCATCAAGGGGCTTTGCAGGGTATTGGTTCTAGCATCGGAGTTTTAGGCTCAGGAATTGACGTGATCTATCCTTCTAAAAACAATGATATTTATTTCAAGCTAAGAGAAGAAGGCTTACTTATAAGTGAATTTGCACCGGGCTTGCCACCTGACCCAACAAACTTTCCCATCCGAAACAGAATTATCAGTGCTTTGTCTTACGGTGTTTTGGTTATTGAGGCTGATATAAAGAGTGGAAGCCTTATCACAGCAAGAGTTGCCAATGAGCAAGGCAGGCAAGTGTATGCAATTCCGGGTGCCATGGGCTCACCTTTTTCAAAAGGTTGCCAAGAACTTATAAGGCAAGGTGCAAAATCAGTTTTTCGGCCTGAGGATATTTTAGAAGATTTGCTTCCTCTTTTGCGTGCTGACTTAGAAAGCCTTCAAAAAAATATAGACGAATATAAAATCAATCAAAACAACCTAAATCCACAAAACTTTCAAGACAAGGCAGGAAAAGCTAAGAACGAAGAACAAACTCCTCTAATACAAGATAATGCTCAAGTTCAAAACAATCTTCTTCAAAGTTTTGATAAACAATCAATTGAATATTCTATAGTTTCTGCCCTAAACATAAACTCAATGCAATTCGATGATTTGTGCCAAGAGCTTGGAAAAACAGCACAAGAGCTTACAGTTGCATTAACATTATTAGAACTAGGTGGGACAATAAAAAGACTTGAAGGGGCTTGGTTTGAAATCAATTCATAAAAAAAATATTTCTTTAGAGAAAAATAAAGAGCACCAGCCTGATAAAGCTAATTCAAATCTTGAACTGCCGGATAATGTTGAAATTTTCTTGCTATGGCTTGAAAATCAAAAAAACCTTTCCCCGGCTACTGTAAGAGCTTATAAAACAGACTTAGAAGATTTTAATCTTTTCCTTAACAATGAAATTGAGAAAAATTTATCCGAATTAAAATCTATCAGTAAAAAAGATGTTCAGCTGTATTTAGCCAAACTTCATAAAGAAAACTATTCAAAAACCTCAGTTTCACGAAAACTTTCAAGCTTACGCTCTTTTTTCAATTACTCATTAAGGAAAAACCTCATCCAAATTTCGCCTTTAGCCACTATCAAAAACCCTAAGCAAGCAAAATATCATCCAAATGTTCCAACTTGCGAACAAGTTGTTCATATTCTTGATAATAAAAATCATGACAAAAGTGCCTTCAATCATAAAGATTTAGCACTAAATGCAAGAAACTTGGCACTACTAGAGCTTCTTTATGGTTCAGGATTAAGAGTTTCTGAAGCTTTAGCTCTCAATAAAGCAGATTTTTCAAGAGAGAAAAAATTCCTTATTGTTCTTGGAAAAGGCAATAAGCAAAGAATTGTGCCCCTCACTGACATCTGCATTCAAGTGCTTGAAACTTGGCTTGAGCATTATAATGAGCTAAGCGATTCTCTTTCATCTGATGTATTTTCCCCTCTTTTTATAGGAGCAAGAGGAAACAGATTAAACAGGCGTGAAGTTTTAAGAATTATTGATAAAGTTGAAAAAACTGCAGGAACTCCACATTTAACTGCACACTCGTTTCGTCATGCATATGCAACTCATCTATTAGAAAACGGCCTTGATTTGCGTGTTGTGCAAGAACTTTTAGGGCACGCCCAAATTTCTACTACACAAGTATACACGCATTTAAACTTAAAACACTTGATTGAAAGTTATCATAAAGCACATCCTGAAAGTGTAGATTAATTCAATTTTCTTATTAAATATTCAGTTTTGACAATTTATCTTTCTTCGCCTAAACTTTAAAAAAAAACATAGGATAAACATATGACCAGATGTTCAAATTGCCATAAAGAAATTTCACCTGAAGCTATCACTTGCCCACATTGTGGCCAACCATCACCTGCTTTACCTGTTGGCACAGTAAGCCATAAAAGCAGGCTAGTTGCTGCTTTGCTTTGCTTTTTTTTCGGTTGTTTTGGTGTTCACAGATTTTATGTAGGAAAATGGTTCACTGCTATTTTGCAGCTCATAACTATTGGAGGCCTTGGAATTTGGGCTTTGATAGATTTTATTTTTATCTGTGTTGGCTCGTTCAAAGACAGCAATGGAAGAGTGTTATCTGTTTGGAAGTAATATAATCTTTATTTTTTTATTCATAACTATTAAATTAAGTAAAGCCCTTTTTTAGAAGGGCTTTACTGTATTGATATAAATTTTAATCTTTAATAATTTATATTAAAATACATTTTTATCTTTTACACCTAAAAGGTTTTCTTCAACTAAGACTTCCGCAATCTGCACTGCATTCAAAGCAGCCCCTTTGCGTATATTGTCAGACACAACCCAAAGGTTAATGCAATTTTCAGCTGATTCATCTTCTCTGATACGTCCAACAAAAACAGCATCTTCACCAGCTGCATCCAATGGCATAGGATACATTTTTTCGCCTGGATTATCAACCACATGCACACCTGGAGCTTGGCTTAAAAGCACACGCACATCTTTTGCACTTAATTTTTTCTTTGTTTGCACATTAATTGATTCACTGTGCCCATAAAAAACTGGAATTCGCACACAAGTTGCTGTAAGTTTAACATTTTCATCTTCAAAAATTTTCTTGGTTTCATTCACCATTTTCATTTCTTCTTTTGTATAATCATTTTCTAAAAATACATCGATATGAGGCAAGGCGTTGAAAGCAATTTGTGCAGGATAAACATTGCACTCAACGTCTTTCATGCTGTAAATTTGCGTAATTTGTCTTTCTAATTCTTCAATAGCTGCTTTGCCTGTGCCTGAAACTGCTTGATAAGTAGAAACAACAACACGTTCGATTTGGGCAGCATCATGTAGAGGCTTTAATGCTACAAGCATTTGAATTGTTGAGCAGTTTGGATTAGCTATAATACCGTTATGATTTTCTAATGCTTTTGCATTCACTTCAGGGATAACAAGCGGGCAGCGCTCATCCATTCGCCAAAAAGATGAATTATCAACAACAACACAGCCTGCACGAGCCGCAAAAGGAGCAAACTTTTCACTTGTTGCACCCCCTGCAGAAAAAATTGCAATATCAACATTTTCAAAGCTATTTTCAGTCAACTCTTCAACAACAACGTCAATACCCTTATAATTTACTATTGAACCGGCGGAACGGGCTGAAGCTAAAGCCCTGATTTCGGTTAAAGGAAAATTCCTTTCTTCTAAAGTTTTGAGCATTTCACGCCCTACTACACCTGTAGCTCCAACTACTGCAACGCATAATTCTTTCATAGCTAACACCTTTTCAATAAATTTTATAATAATTGTTCTTTTGATTAAAGATAATCACAATAAACTTTAGTTTATTGCTCTTTTGAAAAAGTGTCAAGCTTGTAAAAACTTTCACTTAATTTCTTTTTTGAGGAAAATATATTTAGAAAAACTTATATAAATTTTTATAATAGAAAAATCACATGAAATAATTGCCTTAATTTGTTTAAGAAGAATTTTTCTCACGTTTATGCTTATACATCAACCTATCTGCCTCTGAAATTACCTTTTTCAAAGTCAAATCTTTACTGTCTTCAACCACTTGAATTCCATAACTTATTGACATGGGATAATCCCTTTTATTTTCAGCAAGTCTTTTGTTGATGTTTTCCATTTTTTCTTTTGCTGACTCTAAAATATTTCCTATAAAAACAACTGCATACTCATCTCCGCCAAGTCTGCACACAATATCAGTTGAGCGTGAAACAGAAGAAATTTCTTTAGCTATTGTTTTTAGATATTCATCACCTGCTTCATGCCCAAAATTATCATTTGCAAATTTAAGTTTGTCGGCATCAATCATGCAAAAAGTAAAAGCTTGATTTTCAATCAAAAGTTTTTCCACATTTGTCATGCAATATCTTCTGTTATATAAAGAGGTTAACTCGTCTTTATACGCCATATCTTCAATATGAAGTTTTTCTTTAAACTCTTCACTCACATCAACAATACGGCTTGCATAAGCCAAATCACCGTTCCATTGCAAGGCAAAAGTATCAATCTGAAAAACTTTTTTGCTGGTTGGGCAATGAAACTCTCTTACCATATGTTTTTCACGGTTATCAAAATTTTGTCTTACATAATTATTGAGAAGATCACATTCCCCATCACAAACACACTCATCCAAATGTGTTTGGGATAATAAAGTTTTTGCTGATTTATTTATATAAACAATTTCAGATTCTTTTTGTGAAACAACAATAATGCTTTCATTTATACCGTCCATAATTGACTGCATAAGCTTATTGCTTTGCTCTAGTGCTTCAGATTGTTGTATAAGTTTTTCTTCTCTTTCTTTTAATTGGGCTGTCATTTCATTAAAAGAATCAGAAAATTCGCCCAAGAAATTAACACTTTGATTATAATCGCCCTGAGCAACTTGATTAGCTTGCCAACTTAAATGCTTAAGCCCCGCATGAAGTTCCTTAATGCTTCCTGCCAAAAAGTTTTTCCTATTTGGCGGGGGTGCAGCAAGGTTTCCGGCGGCTATTTCATTCAAAAAATTATTTGATTCAGATAAACACTCAGATAAATAAGAAAGAGCTTGCATGATTTTTGTAAAATCTTCATCATCAACATGCTCATTAGGTGCAAGAGACTTATTTAATACAATATTTTTTATCTGCTCAAACAAAAAATCAGTTTTTTGTTTATCCATTCTATTTTTTATTTACACTCTGCTTCGAATCTACAAACTCTTGAACCTGTTGCCCAGCAATCCACTTCAACAACAATATAGTCTTTTTTAGTATAAGCTTTTAAGATGCCCGCTAAGAAGCCTTCGTCATAATTACATACTGTTTCACCAGTAACGGGGAGTCCGGAACAGTCAAGATCTTCACCCACTGTAAGAATAGCTTTTCCTGTTTCGGGATCAAATTCTTCAATTCTTAAAATTCCAATTTTACTGTCTAATAAAACCTTTTGAAGGTGTGCAATAAATTCGTCAAAACCCAGTGTCAAATCAAGTAGATGGTTGGCAAATTCAACACCTGCCAAGTGGCCTGCTTTTCTAAAAATATTAATAGTTTCTTCGTTGCCAACACTTTTAGCCATTTCATCTTTAATAGTAAACTGAAAAAGACGATACACAAAAACAGGCATCTCTTCACCTAAGTTTTTGCGCCCATCTACAATATCACCTACAGAGTCCCATGTAAACTTATTTTCATTTTCATTATCAAAAAAATCTAACATATTACCTCCCATCCTAGTGATATTAAAGTATTTTATACCATTATTGAGCACGACATAATTTTAGTATCAGCCAATTAACTCTATAATACTATTACTTATATTATCAGTCAAGAAGAAAAATTATATTTTTGTTTACCGTTTTTTAGAAAAATTATTTACAAAATTTTTTGCTTATTTTTAAATAAACAATAAATAAAATTCAAAATGAAACAATATATGTTTAGAAAAATTTTTATAAAAATAAAGGTGGTAAAATTTTTAATTTAGCCTTGGAATTCGCCAAAGATTTTCCCTTATATTTTGCAAGTGCAAGAATAAAATTTGCATTTGAAGAATTGTCTTTATGAACAAACTGCATTCCTTCAAGTAAAAAACTATTTTTCTTAAGAGCCCCAATAACCCTTTCAAGGTTCGAAGGAATAGTAATAAAAGACAAAAGGCCGTTTTCTTTCAAAAAAAATTTTGCCCCATAAAAAAATAAATTATATGTTGATTGATTTCCAAAAAGGGCATTTTTCTTTAAATTTTCTGTTGGAAGCTTTCCTTCATTTTCCAAAAGCCAAGGGGGGTTGCATATCACTAAATCGCTTTTATTTTTAAACTGCTTCACTAGACTTAGATTTGAATTTGAAAGATTGTTTATATCTTCTTGAATAAATTCAATAAACTTCTCAAAATTATATAGTTTTAAATTTTCTTTTGCCGCTAAAATAAGCTCTTCTGCACAATCAAGCCCTAAGCCCTGCATTGAAGTTTTTCTTCTTTGAAATTCAAGGCTTATAATACCACAGCCGCAACCAAGTTCAACATATAAGCTAGTCTTTTCAATTGGTGCAAATTGTGCTAATAAAAGTGCATCAGTTGAAAATCTATGTGAGTTTTCAGGCTGTATCAAGGTTAATTGATTAATATTCTTCATTTTATTTGGAGTTTTTATGTTTTATGCAGATCTTCATATCCATTCACGCTTTTCACAAGGAACAAGTAAATATCTCACTTTTGAAATTCTTGATTTTTGGGCACAAAAAAAAGGTTTACATCTTCTTGGAAGCGGTGATTGCACACATGCAGCTTGGCTTGATGAGCTGAAGAATTCGCTTGTTTATAATTCAAATACCGGTTTTTACACATCTAAAGAGAAGAAAAGCACACTTTCTTATATCTTGCAAGGTGAAATTTCATGCGTATATAAAGAAGATGGAAAAACATATAGAGTTCATCATATTGTTTTTCTTCCACATTTTGAAGCTGCCGAACAATTAAGAATGAAGCTTGCGAAAATTGGAAATATAAATTCTGACGGAAGGCCTATTCTTAAACTTTCCTCTTATCAACTTCTTGAAATAATACTTGAAATTCCAAATGCCTTTCTCATTCCCGCTCATATTTGGACGCCTTGGTATTCACTTCTTGGAAAAAAATCCGGCTATGAAAGCGTTTTATCTTGCTTTAGAGATTTAGAGCCATATATCTTTGCACTTGAAACAGGTTTATCTTCTGATTTGAAGATGAACAGAAGCGTGCAACAACTTGATTCTTATGCTTTTATATCTAATTCAGATGCACATTCAGGGCAAAACCTAGCTAGGGAAGCAAATATTTTTACAGGAGATGTAAACTATCAATCCTTGTTCCAATCCATGAACATCAAAATGAGGGATAAATCTTCAGCAAGATTTATCGGCACAGCTGAGATTTTTCCTAAACATGGTAAATATTATACAAGCGGGCATAGAGCTTGTGATATTGCCCTCAAGGAAAATGAAGAATTTGAAACTTGCCCTATATGTAATAAAAAACTTACTGAGGGTGTAGCTCAAAGAGTATACCACTTATCAAAAGCCTCTAATATAACCAAAGAAACTAATAAAACTTTTGAACAAAAAGAGTTTCATTTTCTGCCCTTGCTTGAACTTATATCCTTTGTTTATGGCTCAAGCATAAAATCAAAAAAAATCCAAAAGCTTTATGAACAAAGCCTAGAGGAGCATACTGAACTTGAAATCTTGTTAGAGCTTGATCCAAGCCATCTTACAAGAAAATTACAAAACCCACAATTTCAAGACATTATCACAAAAATGCGCAACAATCAGCTTGAATTAAAAGCAGGATTTGACGGAATTTATGGTGAAATCATCGTTTAGTCTTTACTCGTACATTTGCAACAAATGTTGACTTTGCTCTTACTCTATAATTAAAAATTGATATTTTCACAATCTTGCAAATGCTTTTTACTCATGCTATATTCAAAGAAACTTTGACCTAAAGGATTTTTATGAAAATAACTTGTCCACAATGCCACTTTGAACGTGAAATAAATATCAACAAGATTCCTACTCGTTCAACCGTTGCAACTTGCCCTAAATGCGGAATAAAATTTGCTTTCCGTTCACTCACTCCTGAAAAACAATCTGAAGTTGCCAATGATAAGCTTGAAGCCTTCAAAGAAATTAATCACAATGAAGAGCAAAGCAATATCTCTCAAACCAGCCCTGAGCATATTAAAACTGAAGATAATAATGATTATAAGAACGAAAATATTGAATCAAAAGAAGAAAACTCTTTGGAAGTAAAGCCTGCTGATACTACTGAAATATCTGATGATAACGAAGAAAAGCCTGCAAATATTACTGAAAATCATGATTACAGTGATGATGCAAGGCAAAAAAGCAAAACTCCATCTGAAGAGGAAGAGGAAAAAATCAAGCAAGCTCATGCCTTTTATCGCGAACAAATGAATAAAATTAAAGAATTAGAAAAAGAAGGTTATAGCATACAACTTATGACTATGGTACCTTGGGAAGATGCACAATCAAATACAAATATTTTTGAAAAATTCTTCCAAACTGTAATACGTTCTTTGTTTGCATCCCCTGCTTTTTTCACCACTATGCTCAGGCCTTTTCCAATTTCAAAAGCAGTTTTATTTTATATTATAATTGGAATCATTCAATTTATTGCAAGAATGCTTACTTTTAGGTATAATGCTGACCCTAGTGTAACGATTGAAGACCCAAATATACAGCTTTTGATGGATACGCTCCTTGATCCAAGCACCTTGGTTTTAGGCCTTTTCATTGCACCTTTTGTGCTTATTTTGCAACTTATGTTTGTGAGCGGAATCTTAACTTTTATTGTGAAACTTGTTGAACCAAGAACTGGTGATTTTCAGCTTATTGTTCGCGTTTTATGTTATGCCTCAGCTCCGGGCTTGCTTTCGGTAGTGCCTATTTTAGGTGATTTGCTTGCTATGCCATGGATTTTATTTAATGTTGTTATTGCCTTAAGATGTGCTCTCAATCTTACTTTAGCAAAAACCATGCTTACTGTTTTTGCGCTTATTCTTTTCATATTCCTTGCACTGCTCGCCATGCTATCAGTTTTCTAATCTATGCTTCACTTCACCTTATCAAGCAATAAAAACTATATTTGCACCATAAAAAAAAATCCAAGAGCAAAGAACCTTATTTTAAAAAGAAATCTTGTGAATGAACTTATTTTAACTGTGCCTTCACACGCAAAGATTTCAAAAGCTTTTATGCTTGATTTTCTTAAAAAGAATGAAGCATGGATTTTACAATCTGAAAAAAATTCAATACAACCTCCTTCAGAACTTAATTTAAAAGCTCTGGATGAGCTATGGAGCGTTCATTACCCCCTTTCAGGAAATGAGAAGGCACGCTTAACTCACAATGAAGTAAAAAAAGAAATTTTTATTGAGGCTTGCAGTGAACTTTCAGAGGTGGCAAAACTTTTACAAAAATTTATGCAGAAAAAAGCAAAAAATTTTCTTCCGCAAAGATTGCATGAGCTTTTAAACAAGCATCAATTCAATGACTTAAAAGCACAAAACCTTCCATACGAAATTAAGGTTCGGCCGCTTAAAAGCCGTTGGGGCTCATTTACAAGCACAAAAAAACTCACTCTTAATTCTAGGCTTTTGCTCTTACCTCTTGAACTTGTTGACTATGTTATTGTGCACGAGCTGTGCCATGCTTATGAACTAAACCATAGTTCAAAGTTTTACGCTGCACTTAAAGAAAAAATGCCCAACTATCTAGAATATGAAAAGCTTATAAAAAAATATGCTATCCCAGCTTTTTATTGGCTATAGTATCTTTTGATAATTTTTGATATCAACAAAATAGCCATAGACAATTTTATAAAAATTTACTATATTCGATGAAACATAATCCACGCATATATAAAGTTTAAAGCAAAAAAGAATATTCCCCTTATAGAGGTAAAACATGCTAGAAATCACTGTTACCGAACACTTATTGCAAAACCAACTTCTTTCTCCACTCGCAACAGGCCAACTTACCTCACTATTACATGACCTTATAGTTTCTGCAAAAATCATCAACAGGCAAGTAAGCCAAGCAGGCCTTGTTGACGTTTTAGGTGGAACAGGCAAATTAAATTCAATGGGTGAAAAAGTTCAAAAACTTGATGATTTTGCTAATAAAGTTTTGATGTATCGCATGATGCGATCAGGCTCACTTTACGCCATCGGTTCAGAAGAAGAAGACGATATTGTTGTTTGCCCTGAAGAGCAAAGAGGCAGATATTTACTTTATTTTGACCCACTTGACGGTTCTTCAAACATCGACGTCAATGTCTCAATCGGGACAATTTTTTCAATTTTCAAAAGAAGAGAAACTGCAACAGGTGAAATGCCTATGCATAGGCTTTTACGCTCCGGGCTTGAGCAAGTTTGTGCAGGTTATTTTCTTTATGGGCCTTCTGCTGTTATGGTGTATACAACAGGAGACGGCGTGCACGGCTTCACACTCGATCCAAGCATAGGCGAGTTTTTGCTTTCGCACCCTAATATTCAAATTCCACACACTGGGCATAATTTTTCAGTAAATTCTTCAAACGAACATTTATGGGATGAGCCCACAAAAAAAGCTGTAGACTATTTTGCTCATTCAGCAGAAGATGGAACTTCTGCCTATACTATGCGTTATGTTGGCTCATTAGTGGCTGATTTTCATCGCACCTTACTTAAAGGCGGTGTTTTCCTTTACCCACAAAATAAAAATAATCCGAATGGTAAATTAAGAATAGTATATGAAGCTTCGCCACTTGCATTTTTAGCTGAACAAGCAGGCGGAAAAGCAACTGATGGAATTAACAGAATTATGGAAAAAACTCCATCACATGTGCATGAGCGTACTCCTCTAGTTATTGGATCACCCAAAGAAGTTGATATTATAGCAGATATTTTAACAAAGTATAAAGCATAAAATTATATAGCATTAAAAAAGGGAATAAAAATTATTCCCTTTTTTTATTGTGTAAATTCAATCTTATAAATCTAAGACATGAACTTCGCCCATTGCTGCATAAAGACTTGAGAGAGCAAGCAAATATCCGGCTAGTGCATTTGTATAATTTGCTTCTTGCTCAGCAAGACTTGCTTGACCTATTAAAAGATCTAAATTTGTTCCTACTCCATTTTCATATCTGGCAAGGGCAAGGGCATAGCTTTCTTCTGCAAGTTTCACAGCTTGTGTTGTAATTTCAATACTTTTTTTTGCTTCTTGCATTGTTTCATAAAGTGTTTTCACTTCTTTTGCAACATTATTCATAGTATCTATAAGACTATAACGAGCTTTTGAAATTTCAATGCGTGCTTTTGCACTTTCATTGTATCTTCTTGTGCCATTAAAAATATCCCAAGTGATACCAAGTCCAACACTAACACCTCTATCATCAGCAGGATACCTGAAAGTGTTTTCATCTCTTTCCGAATAGGCTGCAATTAATACAATTCTTGGATAAAATGACGAATCAGTTATTGTTTTGCCTGCTTCTGCCATACTAACTGCAAGTTTTCCCATTCTGATATCATTTCTGTTTTCCATAGCCAAATTAAGGCATTCTTCAAAATCTTTATCAAAGTCAACTTGTTTTAGTGTACCTATAAATTCAGCTTTTGAAGAAATAGGAAGAGCAAGAAGAGTTTGCAAATTTACCAATGAAGTATTACGCGTGTTTTCAACTTGTATAAGCGTATTTTTAAATGATGCCAACTCTAATTCTGCTTGTAAAAGATCAAGTTTAGGGCGTAAGCTCAGTTCATAAGAAGCTTTAATAAAGTCATATTGCTCCTGTGCTCTTGCAATGGCTCGAAGAGTGCTTTTTATTGTTTCTTCATTTTGCAACAAAGAAATAAAGGCATTTTGCACTTGCATGCCAATAAGCAAATCAGTTTGTCTTTGGCTAAGCTCTTGGCTTTCTTTAGCAAGCAAAACTTGATCTCTTGCACTTAGAAGAGCAAAACCTGCAAATAAAGGCTGTGTTGCACTTACACTCCACTCAAAGGCCCTTGAGTGTGTATTTGATTGATCTGCTTCATTTGGAGCAGGAAAACCCATATTATAGCCAAAACCATATTCAGCTTGAATGTTAGGCAATAATGCACCATAGGCAGATCGTACATCATATTTTGATTGTTCTACACTCAATTCAGCATTAAAAGTTAGTGGATTTTCCTCTAAGGCATATTCAACTGCTTGTTGTAAAGTATACACATCTAAAGGAGCAGGTTTTTCATGTGAAATTTCACTGTGTAAGCTTTCTTTTTGAGTATCGTTTTTTTGTAAGATTATTTCTTGCGTATAATCTTTTTGAAAATTCTCTTCTTGAGTTATGCCGAGTTGTTGATAGTTTTTCAAAGTAAATTTTGATTCTTGTGCATAAGAAACAGTAAATAAAAAACAAAAGCAAAAAAGACTTAACAAAGCCCTTTGAAAAAAGATATATTTCATGTATTCCTCCAAGGCATACAAGGAAAATACTCTCTATTTTATTTTTTGTCTAGATATTTATGCTCAACTTTTACAATTTCTTTTTATAAAAATATCACGTCTATAAGCTATTCAAAATGCAAATTCAAAGTCATTTTTGCATGCCTGCCGTAAATATCTTGCACAACAACTTCCAAAGTTTCGCCATCTTCTTTTTTGGGGTAATAAATCAAATAGTTATCTCTTTCAACCTGCCCCATAAAATTATTATTCACAAACCAAAAAGCAAAGGCGGAATCGTAATTAATTGAGGCCGTCAAGGCTATTGCAGGATTATTTTCATTTATAGTGTATACAACGCCTTCTTTAGGGCTTTCAATAATAGGTCGGCTTTTTTTATCTTCTTTTGGCTTGCATAAAGGATTATTCAAGCTTTCAACGTCAAAGGGCGGTGGTGCCTTTTTATAAACTCCCACTTCTTTATAATATCTTTGCATATCGCTTGGCCAAAATTCAGCTATAATTTCATCAACATAGTCATTATTTTCTAAAGTTTTTTGGCAAGTTCGCAGATTTGTTCTTCTATCCACCAAGATAGAGCGTAAAAAACCTGTATCACGTATGGGGGTTTTTCCGGGTATGGCAAAAATTGTTTTGTTCCTTTTACCCTTTTCTTTAGGACAAAGATTAAGATTAACATCACCTGTATCAGCACAGATTTCAATTTCTGTCAGATCTGATTTTCTAATATTTTCTTCTAATAAATCAAATGTATTTGTATAATTCAGAAGTGCTTTACTTAAATCATAAAACAAAGGAAGCGCTGTTTTTGCACCTATAAAATATGGGTTTGAAGAATTATCAAAATTCCCAACCCATACAAGCAGAATATATTCTCCAATTGCGCCTACTGCCCATGCATCACGATAAGCATTTGAAGTGCCTGTTTTTATATAAAGAGGAATTTTTCCATAAGGGCTTTGAAAAGATTGTGCATCTTTAAGCATTTTTAAAGCTAAGGCAGAAGCTTCTTTTGAAAGCAAATATTCTGCACTGTTTCTTTTGTTTTTATAAAAACTTATTTTCTCAAAAAGCCCTTGATTGAGAAGCATGGCATAAAGTTCTGCAATTTCAAGAGCTTTTATTTCAGCCCCTCCAAGCACAAGGCTTAGGCCATAATGCTCTTTTTCTTCCTTCAAATCTACATGAGCTTTTTTAAGAAAATCATACAAATCAGGCGAATTAATTTGCCTTGAAAGATTGATGGCGGGAATATTCCTGCTCATCTTTAATGCTTTTTGTGCTGACAAAGGACCGGAATATTCTGCATTAAAATTTTCAGGGTTATAATCGCTGAAAGACTTTGGAATATCAAGCAAAATGCTTCCTTCATGAATAATTCCTTGTTCAAGTGCCAAGGCATAGATAAAGGGCTTTAGTGTTGAACCTGGTGAACGTGGAACATCTAAAGCATTGTTTTCGCCCTCAATTTCTTTATTATAAAAGTCAGCCGAACCAACATAAGCCCTAGCTTCCATGCTTGGAACATGCACAAGTAAGGCAGCCGCATTTTCTATGCCGTATAAAGCTCCACGCCCGGTAAATGCTTTTATAGTATTTTCAAATATTTTTTGTGCTTGACTGTCAAGACTTGTATATTGCTTTAATTCTTCATTATTATTTTGCAAAACGTGTAAACTAAAATGCGGTGCAAGAAAGGGCAAATCTTTCGTAGAATAAACATTTAAAGGCACTTGTGCAAAAGCATATTGCGGATAAACAAGCTGCCATTTCTCTTCAAACAAAGCTCGTACTCTGTTGAAATCTTTGCCGTTTAATGGATTTCTTCTGTTTGGGTTTTGTGGAATTATAGCTAAAGCCAAACTTTCAGAAAGCAATAATTCATAGGCGTTTTTCTGAAAATAAATCCTGCTTGCAGCAAAAATTCCTTCAATATTACCGCCATAAGGAGCAAGGTTTAAATAAGCTTCTAAAATTTCATCTTTTGAAAAATAATATTCTAATTGCAAAGCTTTCCAAATTTGATGAAGCTTTCCTTGCAAGGTGTTGCTTTTTATATCAAATAAAATCCTTGCTGTTTGCATGCTTATAGTTGAAGCACCTATTGTTCGCATTTGTAAAATATAAGTTTGAGCAAAGGCACGCAGAAGTGAAAAAGGGTTCACACCAAAATGAGAATAAAAATACTTATCTTCATACAATAAAGTTGCTTGCACAAAGTGAGGTGCAACTTCTTTTATTGATCCTTTAATACGATATTTTTCATCTTTTGAAAGCGTAAGCCTTAGCAAATCATTATTTCTGCCATAAACCTCTTGCGAAAAAGAAATATTTTCCAATAAATTCTTGTTCTTATATTCAAAAGGTGCAAAGAAAAGAATAAAATAAAAAAGCAGGAAGCAAAAAAGAATAAATATAAAAGAAAAAGAAAAAGAAAATATTTTTTTTGCCCAAGACATAAAGCACCTTTATTTTATATTTTTCTTTTATGTTTTGTGTTATTGCCTCTATCCTTAACCTTTTCATTTCTTTTTTCGTTTGGATTTCCCTTAGATTCCATCAAAAGATAATGTTGTTTTAGCCTTTGAGCATCAGTTTTTGCCACATAGATTTTATTGCCTTCTGCATCACATTCTGAATAATAATAAGCTGTTGCAACTGTTGTTGGGGTTGGAATAAAGCATTGCACTTGTTGTGGCTTCCAATTTCTTTCTTTAAGCCAATTTTTTAGTTCAAGCATATCTTTTTCTGTGCAGGCAGGAAATGCTGACATCAAATACGGTATAACATATTGTTCTTTATGCACATTTTTTGATTGAGCATAAAAAGCATCCAAAAATCTTTCAAATAAATCCATATTGGGTTTTCGCATATCTTTTAGAATGTGTGAAACACAATGTTCAGGGGCGACTTTTAATTGACCGCCTGTAAATTCGCCTGTATATGCATCAAGGGCGACCTTATCTTTTAAAGCAAGATCAAAGCGAATTCCGCTTGCAACCCGCACACTTTTGACATTGTTCACATTCTTTGCTTCACGTAAAAGATAGATATGCTCTTTTTGGTTTACTTCAAAAAATTTGCATACAGTAGGAAACATACAGCTTGAACGCTTGCAATTCTCAGTTTTTCCGGCACATTTTGCCTGCCACATATTTGCAGAAGGCCCACCAATATCGCTTATATGCCCGTGAAATTTTGGAAGATTGTTCAAGCTTTCAATCTCTTTTAAAATTGATTCTTCAGAGCGTGATGAAATATGCCTTGATTGATGAATTGCCAAAGAACAAAAAGAGCAACCCCCTCCGCAACCTCTATGCGAAGTGATGGAAGTTTGCATCATCTCAACAGCAGGAATTTTTTCCTTATAAGAAAAATGCGGTAAGCGTGTATAGGGCAAGGCATAAAGAGCATCAAGTTCTTCAGTTGTGAGGGAGTTTGATGGTTCTTCCAACAAAACTGCCCTATCACTAAAAACTTGTATTGCTTTTTTATTTGCTTGATGAACCTGCTGTTCAAGCATAAGTGTGGCTTCAACAAGAAGCTTTTTATCATTTAAAATCTCTTCATGCGAAGGCAAAATCATAGCATTTGGATAGTCTTCAATTTCTTTTGCCTTTATAATGCGTGCTGTTCCCTTAATATTTTTCAAAACATCTTGAACTGACTCGTATTCTTTTTTATTATCAAGTTTTTGTGCTACTTCCAGGATGGATTTTTCGCCCATACCATAAAGCAAAAGATCAAGTTTTGCATCAGGCAAAAGTGATTTTTTAAGGCTGTCCGTCCAAAAATCGTAATGCGAAACTCTTCTCAGGCTTGCTTCAATTCCGCCTGCAACTAAAGGAATTTTAGGAAAAGCCCTTTTAATCATATTTGCATAAACGCTTACTGCCCTATTTGGCCTTGCACCGGATTTTCCGCCGGGTGTATATGCATCATCAGAGCGTTTTTTCCTAAATGCTGTATAGTGTGCAAGCATGGAATCAATCGCCCCTGCTGAAATTCCAACAAAAAGCCTTGGCCTTCCCATCACAAGAAAATCTTCAAGTTTTTCCCAATTTGGTTGAGCAATAATGCCCACCCTATAGCCTTGGCTTTCCAAATATCTTCCTAAAAGGGCCGAAGCAAAAGCAGGATGATCTATATAGGCATCGCCTGAAACAAGAAGGATATCAAGTTCACTCCACCCTCTATCCTCCATTTCCTTTCTTGACATAGGTAAGAATGATGGCAAAAATTGAGCTTTATTCTTTCTTTCTTGATTATTTTTATTTCTATTGTTTTGCATAGCACACTCTTTTCATATTTCAACTTTATTTAGCACATTCTTAGATAAAAGACAAATTTTTACTCTTATGAATAATTTTTTTGACTTTTACTATAAAAACGATTATTTTAATTAACAGATACTTTAATTAATCAGCTACTTTTTTTTAGCATAAAATAATTTTATAAGGAAGTTATCATGATTCTTTTAGACGGAAATCTTACTTCACAAAAAGTTAAGGATAGACTTAAAAAATCCTTAGAAAACAATGAAGTTGAGCAACCACATTTAGTTGTAATTTTAGTGGGCGAAGATCCTGCTTCACAAGTATATGTGCGAAACAAAGAAAAAGCCTGCGAATATGTGGGCATAAAATCCACCACGTATAAGCTTGCAGCCGATATTAAGCAAGAGGAATTGACAGCCCTTATCCATAAATTAAACAATGATGATGATGTTGACGGCATTTTATTGCAACTTCCTCTTCCTAAAGGCCTTGATTCACAAGCCTGCCTTGAAGAAATAAACCCCTTGAAAGATGTTGACGGCTTGCACCCAGAAAATCAAGGCAGATTAGCTATCGGCCTTCCCGGCCTTCGCCCTTGCACTCCATCAGGTTGCATGACAATTTTAGAAGAATATAATATTTCGCCTGCCGGCAAAAATGTGGTTGTGCTTGGCAGAAGCAATCTTGTAGGAAAACCTGTTGCTGTTATGATGACTGCCGCAGATGCCACAGTTACGCATTGTCATTCAAAAACACAAAACTTGAAAGAAGTTTGCAAACAAGCAGACATCTTGGTTGCCGCAATAGGTAAGCCAAAATTTGTAACGCGTGAATACGTAAAAAAAGATGCTGTTATTATTGATGTTGGCATCAATCGCACTGAAGAGGGCCTTTGCGGAGATGTTGATTTTAAAGATTTAGAAGACATTGCAAGTGCTATGACACCTGTTCCAAAAGGAATTGGGCCTATGACTATTGCTCAACTTCTTGTAAACACTTTTGAAGCAAAGAAATTAAGAAAAGCAAAAAAGGCTTAATTACATGCAAACCATAGGTATTATTGCAGGAAGTGGGGCATTGCCTCGTGTTATCATTGAAGAATGTCATAAGCAAGGCATTAAAGTTTCAGTTTGTGCTCTTCAAGGGCATACAGATGAAGAAACACTTGATATGGCTGACATTTCTGAGGCATTCCCTCTTGGACAATTTGGTAAGATGATAAAATTCTTCCATAATCAAAATATAGATAAAGTCTGCTTTGCTGGAGCTATCAATAAACCTAATATTTTAGATATTCGCCCTGACTTTCTTGCCGCAAAAATGCTTTTTTCCTTAAAGAATAAAGGTGATGACGCTTTATTGAGAGGAATTATAGATATTCTTGAAAAAGAAAAACTTTATGTGGTTTCTGTTGCTCAATTAGTTCCTTCCTTGCTTGCACCTATTGGTGTTCTTTCAAAAACACAACCGGATGAATATCTAAAAGATACTTTAGAATATGCTCGCCCTATTTTTCAGGGTCTTGGGGCTTTTGATATTGGGCAAAGCTTGGTGGTAAAAGATAATATCATTGTTGCTGTGGAATGTCTTGAGGGAACTGATGCCACTATAAAAAGAGGGGGCGAGCTTGGCAAAAAAGGCGATAAACCTTTAGTGCTTATTAAAATGCTGAAAAAAGGGCAAGACGAAAGGGCAGATCTTCCTACAATTGGATTAAAAACCTTTGAAAATCTTATTGAGAATAATTATAAAGCCCTTATTCTTCACGCAAATAAAACCTTATTCTTTGATAGAGAAAAGTCAATAGAACTTGCCAATAAACACAATTTCACTATTTGGTCAATCGAAGAATAAATCATAGACATTTGGAGTTTCATACTTATTTTAATTTAAATTACTAATTTAGTGGGTGAAGTATGTATACAGAGCTTTATGCAATCACAGGCATGAATTGTGCCGCATGTGCTAGGCAAATTGAAAGAAAACTTTCAAAAATTGACGGAATTTCACAAGCTTTGGTAAATCTTGCCACAGAAAAACTTCACGTTGAATACGATCAAGCAAAAGTCAATCAAGAGCTTATCACTTCAACTATTGATAAAATTGGCTTCTCAGCAAAAATTTGGAATCCTGAAGAAGCAAGCACAAATATTAATGATGAAAAAGAGCAAAAGCAAAAATTGCAAGTTATTTTAGCTCTTCTTTTTTCTTTACCTTTATTTTATATAGCCATGGCACCTATGGATTTTGTGGTGAAATATCTGCCCCTGCCTTTCCCCTCCTTTATCGAGCCAAACACTTTCCCACTTCGTTATGCTTTTTTTCAGCTTATTTTAGTTTTGCCTGTTATGTATATAGGAAGAAATTTTTACACAGGCGGATTTAAAGCTATATATCATAAAGCTCCGAACATGGATTCTCTTATTGCTGTTGGCACTTCAGCGGCTTTTATTTATTCAGCATATTCACTCACAAAAATTGTTGAGGGTGATATGCATTTTGTGCATCAGCTCTATTTTGAATCTGTTGCTATTATTATCGCTTTAATTTTATTAGGAAAATATTTTGAAGCTTTAGCAAGAAAAAGAACAGGCGATGCCATACGCTCGCTTATGGACCTTTCACCTAAAATGGCTTTGAAGATTGAAGATGACAATACAGAAAAACTTATTCCCATTGACTTTGTTAAAGTAGACGACAAACTTATTGTAAAACCCGGTGAAAGAATCCCCTTAGACGGTATAGTTATCAATGGCGAAAGCTATGTTGATGAAAGCATGCTCACAGGCGAATCTAAGCCCATATCAAAAAAAGCCTCAAGCCCTGTTATTGGCGGAACATTAAATAAAAATGGCTCATTTGTTATGCAGGCAAAGAAAATCGGCAAAGATTCCACCCTTTCTCAAATTATCCGCTTAGTGGAAGATGCTCAAGCCCAAAGACCACAAATTGCAAGACTTGCAGACACAGTTTCAGGAATTTTTGTGCAAGTGGTTTTTGTTATTGCGATTATCACTGCTTTTGCTTGGTTTTTAGCAGGGGAAAGCCCCTCCTTTATTCTTCAAGTTTTTACAGCTGTTTTATTGATCGCTTGCCCTTGTGCTTTAGGTTTGGCAACGCCAACAGCGCTTATGGTTGGCATTGGAAAAGGGGCTGAACTTGGTGTTTTAATTAAAGGAGCAGGAGCTTTAGAAATAGCTTCAAGTGCTGATACTATAGTCTTTGATAAAACAGGCACAATCACTGAAGGTAATTTTAACGTGCATGAATATTTCCTTTATAATTTTGATTATTCAATTTCACAAGTAATAGAAATTGCCGCCGCCTTAGAATCAAAAAGCGAACATCCGCTGGCTCAAGCTATATTACTTTCCTATGATGAAGAAGGCACAAAAACAAACCCACTCATAGAAGTGATGACTGATTTTGAAGCAAGAGCAGGGCTTGGAATAACTGCAAAAATAGATGGAAAAACATACCGTCTTGGTAATTCAAATTTTATTGCAGAAATTGTGCCCCTTAAACATAGTTTAACCTTAGATATTGTAGAGCAAGGCAGAATGGGTAAATCTTTGCTTATTTTAGCAGATGAAACTTCCTGCATCGCCATGTTTGCAGTAGCAGATACATTAAGAAAAGAAGCCACAAGTACCATTGAAAAACTAAAACATATGAACATTACTCCTATTATGCTTACAGGCGATAATGCTCTCGTTGCACACAATATTGCAAGGCAAGTTGGCATAGAAGAAGTGTACTCCGATGTTTTGCCTGAAAATAAAGTAGAAAATATTGCAAAACTTCAAGAAAAAGGCAGAAAAGTTATTATGGTGGGTGATGGCATAAATGATGCACCTGCTCTTGCACTTGCTGATGTTGGCATTGCTGTTCATTCAGGCACAGACGTAGCGATGGAATCTGCTGATATTGTTCTTATGAAGCACGATATCAAACTTGTGCTTACCGCCCTTTCATTATCAAAAGCAACATTAAATAATATTAAGCAAAATCTTTTTTGGGCTTTTTGTTATAATGCTTTATGCATTCCGGCAGCAGCAGGGGTTTTATATATATTTGGCGGACCATTGTTTAACCCCGCTTTTGCAGCCTTTGCCATGACATTTTCTTCAGTTTCCGTTGTCATGAACGCCTTAAGATTGAAGAGATTTAAGGTATAGACATTTGAAAAAAAATATGCTAATTAAAAAAAATTTTTAAATTTTGCTTAAAAAGCTTGCATATTTTTAACTTTTTATATAAACTTTCAAATCCTATTATCAACTACAAGTGCTTGAAAGGAATAAAAGCATTGTATAAGTATAAGAAATAAAAAGATATTTTATAAAAAAAGACTGAGCTTTAGCTTTGTCTTTTCTCTTGTTTAAATCTTTTTGAATGACACTTTAAATGCAAAAGAAAATTTTGCAGAGGTAGATCATGACTGAATTTAAAAAACAATTTGGTAAAATTCAAGTATCCTTACCCATCCCCCACCTTTTAAATCTTCAAGTAGAGTCCTATAAGGAATTTTTGCAAGAAGGCAAACTTGAAAGAGAGCCCCATGAGGGTTTAGAGGGCGTTTTCCGCTCTGTTTTTCCTATAGAAGATTTCAACAAAACAGCAAGCTTGGAATTTGTCAATTATGAAATTGGCGAACCAAAATACGATCAAGCTGAATGTCTTTCAAAGGGCCTCACCTTTGAAGCTCCTCTTCGTCTTAAAGTTCGCTTAGTTGTCTATGAAGTGGACGAAGCCACAGAAGCTCGCACAATTCAAGCCATTAAAGAACAAGACATCTACTTTGGCACTCTTCCTTTAATGACAGAAAAAGGCACATTCATTGTAAACGGCACAGAGCGCGTTATTGTTAACCAGCTTCAACGTTCACCAGGCCTAATTTTTGAGCACGACAGCGGTAAAACACACACTTCACGTAAAGTGCTTTATTCTTCACGTGTTATCCCAATGCGTGGTTCATGGCTTGACTTTGATTTTGACCATAAAGACATTCTTTATGTTCGTATTGACAGAAGGCGTAAAATGCCTGTTACTACGCTTTTAAAAGCTATGGGAATGAGCAACATTGATATTTTAAACTATTTCTATAAGCAAGAACAATACGAAATCGGAAAAGATGGAAGAGTGTTTTGGGTTTTACCGCAAGACAAAGATACTTTCACTTCCATGTATAAAAAAGACCCTGCTTTTACAGATATTTCAGATAAAGAAGGCAATGTTATCGCTAAAGCCGGCAAACCAATCAACAAACGTATGTGGCGTTTGATTGGCGAAGCAGGGCTTGAAAAAATTGAAGTTTCACCTGACTATGTATACGGACTTTTCTTAGCTGAAGATATCTATGACACAAATACAGGCGAAATTTTAGCTTCTGCTGCCGATGAAGTAAACCTTTCACTCATTGAAAGTTTACATGAATTAAATATCACAACATTAAAAGTTCTTCACACTCGTGGTTCAGATGCTTCTTCTTCAATCCGTGATACTTTAGCTCTTGATAAAACACCAACATTAGAAAAAGCTCAAGAAGAAATCTATCGTCGCTTACGGCCTTCATCTCCTCCAACTCCTGAGATTGCGGCAACTTTCTTTGAAAATCTTTTCAGAAGCAATGAATATTACGATCTTTCACCTGTTGGACGTTACAAACTCAATCAAAGGCTTGGGCTTCCACAAACTGATAACAAATTAAGCACTTTGACTGACAACGATATTTTGCAAGCTTTAAAAATTCTTGTGAACTTAAAAGATACTCACGGCCCTGCCGATGATATCGATCATCTTGGTAATCGTCGTGTACGCTTGGTTGGCGAACTTATTGAAAATCAATATCGCATAGGCCTTGTTCGTATGGAGCGTGCTATCAAAGAACGTATGAGCATACAAGAAGTTGCACAGCTTATGCCACATGACCTTATCAATCCAAAACCTGTTGCAGCTGTATTGAAAGAATTTTTCGGCACTTCACAGCTTTCACAATTTATGGATCAAACAAACTCACTTTCAGAAGTTACACACAAACGTCGCCTTTCAGCACTCGGGCCTGGCGGTCTAACACGTGAAAGAGCGGGCTTTGAAGTTCGAGACGTTCACTTCTCTCACTATGGCAGAATTTGCCCTATCGAAACTCCTGAGGGTCCAAACATCGGTCTTATTGTTTCACTTACAACTTTTGCAAAAGTGAATGAATTTGGTTTTATTGAAACTCCATATCGTATTGTAAAAGACGGCAAAGTAACCAACGAAATTATTCATATTGATGCAACCACAGAAGATGGTTCAGTTATTGCCCCTGCAGTAGCAAAAATCAATAAAGACGGATCATTTGCAGATGCAACAATTCCTGCACGTACAAAAGATGACGTTGTTATGGCTATGCCTGAAGAAATTACTTATCAAGACGTTTCTCCAAGCCAAATGGTTTCAATTTCGGCAGCTCTTATTCCTTTCCTTGAACACGATGATGCGAACCGTGCACTTATGGGATCAAACATGCAACGTCAAGCCGTGCCGCTTCTTCGTCCTGAACGCCCATTAGTTGGAACAGGCATTGAATTTGATGTAGCTCGTGATTCAGGTGCTTGTTTGCTTGCAGAAGGCACAGGTATTGTAGAATACGTTGATGCTGAACGCGTTATTGTTGCTTATTCAGATACGCATCTGCAAAAATTTGGCGGCGTAGTTGCTTATGACTTGCTTAAATTCCATAAATCAAACCAAAACTCATGCTTTGGACAAGTTCCTGCTTGCTATAAAGGCCAAGAAGTTGAAAAAGGCTCATTGCTTGCCGATGGTCCTGATATTGAAAGAGGTGAATTAGCTCTTGGTAAAAACCTCACCGTTGCTTTCATGCCTTGGTGTGGATATAACTTTGAAGATTCTATCTTGATTTCTGAGAGAATGGTGAAAGAAGATGTCTATACATCAATCCATATCGAAGAATTTGAAGTGGTTGCCCGTGATACAAAATTAGGGCCAGAAGAAATCACACGTGATATTCCAAACGTTGGCGAAGATATGCTCAGAAACCTAGACGGTGCTGGCATTATTCGCATTGGTGCACCTGTAAAGCCTGATGATATTTTAGTGGGCAAAATCACTCCTAAGGGTGAAACACAGCTCACACCTGAAGAAAAACTTCTTCGTGCTATCTTTGGTGATAAAGCTCGTGATGTAAAAAATACTTCCCTTAAAGTTCCTCCTGGAATTGAAGGTATTGTAGTTGACGTGAAAGTTTTCAACCGTCGTTCTGGCGAAAAAGATGAAAGAACACGTGATATTGAAGATTATGAAATTTCTATCATCGATAAAAAAGAGCGCAATCACATCAAAATTTTAACAAAAAACATCAAAGAGAAAATGCTTCCTCTTATTGAAGGCAAAGCAACTCAAGAAGCTATTTCAGGAAATAAAAAGAACGAAGTTCTTGTTCCTGCAAAATCTGCAATTTCAAAAGAAATCTTAGACGAACTTCCTTTGAAAAAACTTGAAAATGCCTTTGAAGACAGAGAGCTTAATCATACAATCAACACAATGATAGCTGATTATGAACGTTATCTTACTGTTGTCAAAAGTCTTTATGATGCAAAACGTGAAAAAGCCACAGAAGGCGATGACTTGCCTCCGGGTGTAATCAAAATGGCAAAAGTTTATATTGCTGTTAAGCGTAAACTTTCTGTTGGTGACAAAATGGCAGGCCGCCACGGTAACAAGGGTGTTGTTTCTTGTATCTTACCTGAAGAAGATATGCCTTTCTTTGCTGATGGCAGACCTGTTGATATTGTTCTTAACCCACTTGGTGTTCCATCACGTATGAACATCGGGCAAATTATGGAAGTTCACC
>CAYJHJ010000026.1:0-14284 GCA_964370095.1 uncultured Desulfovibrionaceae bacterium
TCTGCCTTATCTTTGACACGAGTATTTAGCCTTGGTATTTGTGCATAAGTTATACCATTTGGGCTTTTTGTTTCAACAATCACATTAGGGTGTATATCACTTAGATTACACTTAATAAGCAAAGAATCACCGGCTTCGCTTTCAATTAAAAGCTTGCCTTTCTTTTTAGAACCATCTTCTAAAGTTAGTAATTCATAAACTTGCAATATTGAATCATCCCAAACAGGCTTCATAAGATAATATTCATCACCCTCATAGAGAAACCTCAGCAAATTTTGCATATTTTCAATATCTATATATTCCATAACTTCTGACAAGACATTATTGCCAATTTCTGAATCATAGCCAAGAAATTTTAATTTAAAAGCATTTTCAGTTACACCATATTCAAAAAACTTATCGGTATAAAGTGCATAAATTTTAAGCGGTTCATTTCCATATTCTTTACCAAGCACAAACCAATATTTATGCCTTCCATAACCTATTTGCGGTGCAAAGGTTGAGTGTGAAAAATCTTTAACCTCATTTACAGTAACTTCAACCAAAGTTAAATTTCCCTTAAGTTTTTCAGGTGTATAAGGTAAAATTTCTTCTGAAAGTTCCACATAGTCATAGCCAATTTCAGCATCAGGAATTGTTCTGAATTTATGTATGATATAGCCGGGAACATATTGCTTTGTTTCAAACCTTATTTGTGCTCTTGAAACATTAAGCTCTGCATCACTGCGAAACATATCTTCTTTTGATGTGCTTTCATCACGACTTCCAAGTATTAAAGAAAGTGCATCAAGATCATTATTAACAAGAGCATTGAAATAATTTTTCACTAATTCTTGATAATCATCCTTTATGTGCCCGTGATAAATTACAAATTGAGAGTCATTAAATGAACCCACATTTGTTGTTGCATTTGAAGGAAGTGGTAATAAACTTACTGCTTCCATATTTTTTTGTATAAGTAAGTCAACTTGTTCCTGTGAGAGGCATGAAATCGCGTCAACTTGTGTATTTGCCGTCCATCTTTCAAGTTCTTTGCCAAATTCTTCACTGCCAGCCAAATTTCCATTCACATAATACTCAATATTTTGATTATCATGATTAGACCTTGTATGCATATCAAAACCCAGAACAAAACCACCAAATCTGAGGCGCCAAAATTCTTTTTTCATATCCATGCCATCAAAACCGCTTACAAAATATATTTCATTGTCTACAACAGCATATTCAAGTATCAATTTACCACTATCATTACCGTAGCTTATTGGTAAAAATTGTGCCAGTTGTGATAGTTGATTATCTATAAATCCATATATAAATACTGTTGGTTCTAAATAATCCGAATCTTCACCAAATAAAACAAGAACAAGCTCAAGCAGACCGTCTTGATTAAAATCAATAAGCCTAGTATAGACAACACCCTTTGTGTAATACAATAATGAAGGGTCTTGTTCCATAGTATAAAAATCAAGTTCACCATAAGCTGTTTTATAGTCCATTATCAAAGAGGAATATAAGCCATAATCAGGCTCATTTGCAAAAGCCTTTACCTGTAATACAAAAGCAGAACAAACACAGATAAAGACTATTGTCGCATGAAAATATAAAAATTTTCTAATAAATAACATAGCTATTCCTTTTCCTTTATTTTTAAAAGCAATCTGCTTGAAGTAAATAAAAACTTAATAATATATTAAGTATATATGATTTCTTTTGATGTGTAAATGTGTAATTAAACACATTTAGCTTATAAAATCAAAAAAGCATGCTGCTTCACTTCTATTTTATGCTCATATTGAAATCTTGACTTTTATTATATTTAAAACTATTTTAAAAAAATCATCAAAAAAGCAGCAATTTTTCTTAGAAAAAATAAGCTGAAACTGTGAATTAATTTATGTTCTTTATTTCACAAAAGTTTGACTTTGTGTAGGTAAAAATTATAATTTCAGATTTGCGGATGCCGATAATTTTATCTTGTATAGGTGGAAATGAATATGAAAATAACTTTATGGGATGAAGATGCCCCAAGGCTTCAGACATGTACTGCTAATTTAAAAAAAGCTGCAAAAGATCTTCATATAAAAATTGATTTATTATGCCAGAGTGAGCCCCCTCTTTTATCAAGAATGGGCCTTACGGGCACAACTCCGGTTGTTGAAATAAATAACAATTATTGGCGTTGGCAAGCCGGCAAAGAAATTAGCGCAGAGCAATTTCTTACACTATTAAACAAAATAAAATAATAAAACAGGTATACTTATGAAAACTATAATCACAAATGGTATTATTGTCTCTTATGATAAAAGTGATAAAGCAGATATAGCTTTTGAAGATAATGTTATCACTGAAATTGCAGCAAACATTAACAAAGAAAATGCTAAAGTTATAGATGCACAAGGCTGTTATATTCTTCCGGGCGGCGTGGACATGCACACAAATTTAGGCCTTGATCAGGAGGGCAATTTTTCAGCAAAGGCCTTTAGGCAAAATTCTTTAGCAGCTTTATATGGTGGAACAACCACTGTTATAGAAGAAGTTGAAGACACTCAAAATGATGCTTTAAAAAATCTGCACCATTATATAAACGAGCTGAAAAGCCAATCATATTGTGATTACTCTTTTCATCTAAACTATTTCGATTCATCTAAAGATCAAGATTTGATAGAAATAATTACACACGGCTTTCCTTCTGCCTTTCTAAGCATGCACGGAAAAAACGCCAAAAGTGATAAAGAAATTCTTAATTTTGTCAGAACAGCATCTCCTTATGGAGGAACCACATTTATCCATGCTCAAAGTAAAGAACCTATTTCACTTTTAGAAGAATTGCATACACTAAAAAAACGCACAAGCCCCTATGCCTTGGCAACTTCAAGGCCTTCTTATGCTGAAAAAGAGGCTTTTGAACGCATTTTCAATCTTGCAAGAGCAGGCGGTTTTACTTTTGCTTTAGAAGCTGTTTCCACAAAAGAAGTTGTTGATATGCTTTATAAACAAGTAAATGAAGGCTTGCCCGTAACTCTTCTGACCAGTCCGCACTATCTTGTGCTTGATGATAATAAGTATCTTTCAAACAATAATATTGATGAAGAAACATATAAATATTGCGTTGAACCCCCATTAAGAAAGACGCAAGATATTGAAGCTTTGTGGAAAGCCATTAATAATGGCCTTATCCATTGCATAATTTCAAAACACAATGGTATTCATTTATCGCACAAAACAAAATTTACAAACAATATCTTTAACGTGCCTATGGGCATGCCAAGTGTTGAACTGAGGCTTCCATTATTGCATACTTTAGGCGTACTTAGCGGAAAAATATCTATCAACAAACTTGTTGAAATTACAGCCACACACGTTACAAGAATTGCTGGCTTAAGATCAAAAGGTAGAATTGAAGCAGGCACTGATGCAGATATTGTTATCTTTGACCCTAATCACAAAAAAACTATCACCAAAGATATCTTGCATGACAGTGCAGACTATACGCCTTATGAAGGCCTTGAGTTACAAGGTTTTGCAAAGCAAGTTTTTTTACGCGGTAAAGAAGTTATTAATAATTTTGAAGCTGTTGCAGAAAATTCTAGCGGCGAACTTATTTTTAGAAAAGCAGTTGCCATGAGATAGAAAAATAACTAATATGAAAAGTATAATGGAAAGCACATTTTTTATACATCCTTAACCACATAAGCAATTGTAATATTAACCATTATACCCAAGAAAAAATCAATGGCAAAACGGCTTCTATTGTAAAATATTGACTTCTACTCTCTGCCATGTTATATTTTTTTATTGAATTATTATGAACTATGAGGATTTTTCTAAATGAAAATTCATAAAGTATCATCAATTATTATGGGTATACTTTCGCTTATATCTATTGCACTTGCTGCTTGGTTTAGCTTTTTTCAAAATCAGATATATTATAACATTATTTTGGCTATATTCGGAAGTGCCATTACTTTATTTATACATTCTATAATTATGTATATTTATAACTATAAAGAAATAATAAGATTATTGAAAGAAGAAGCACAAATTCTACAAAATTTTATTGTAAATATAAGCATGTATAATCGAAACAACGGCGGGCTGACCTTTACACAAATCGAAAAACTATGGACTGTTATTTCTTCAACTTCAAACAGCATACGCAAGCTTAAAGCATTAACAAGTCAAATTGACTGTTTTACCCATAAAAAAATACAAAAGATTGAAGAATATCTTTCTTTTGTAAAAATATTTGAAGATGAAATATATAATATGGAATTTATACTTGCAAACTTTTATTCTGAAGTAATGATAAATAACCCTGAAGAAGAAGAAAGGCTGGATAAAGAATTGATCAAGTTCTACAAAGTTGTTACAGAAAATAATATAGCCAAGCTTCAAGATAAAATAAATAGTTTGGCAACATTGTAAGCGAGGTTTTATATGATTATAAAAAGTAATGACGAACACAGAAAAAGTAAAGATAATTTTAGAACAGGCAGCACAAACTGCACAGAAACATCAGAATATTTTTCAAAAAATTCTATAGTTTACAATAACAACAGAATACATACTGCAGTTATGCAACACCTAGATAGATTAGGCAAAGAGTTTATTATATTTCCATTTGTCGGGGAAGTTAATATTATCAAGCAATTAAAAGAATTGCAAAGAACAGGCAAAGTAATAAGGCTTAGAGACTATAGTGATTTAGGCTTAAAAGCAAGAACAGTGTATGACAATATCATCTCTCTTGCATATTTAGCGGATGCTTTGCATGAGTTAGATGCAGGAAAATTAATGCGTGATGATTATACTACACAATTAGCAAATATTATTGCATATTGTGAAGTAAGCGAAGTCTTGCTTGGGGATATTCCACACTATACAGATGTTGAAGGTGTGTTACGCCACAGATTGCAAAGTATTAAAAAAAATGAAAGAGAAATTAGAGCAAATAATTTTATTTGGATGTTCTTAGCCGATCCACACAGAAGGTCTATTGCTGCATTGAACAGGCATATACATGCAGAAGTTGCAGATACTCCAAGCTTTGTGCATTTCTTTAGAATGGTTGATCAAATTGACCCTATTATAGCAATATGGCGCTATCTGCATCATTACAGGCTTGAACTCTCATCAAATTATGGCCCCTTTGTTGACTCCATGAAAGACTTCTTTGAAAATCCGGATACTCAACAATATAGAACAGAACACGATTTGATTGATAAATTTCCTCACACAAAAATATTATTGGATTATTTAACTAATTCTGATAAAGCTAAAGAATATGCAAAAACTAAAACACTAAACATAGATGAAAAATATCAAGATGTTTTAAGATATTTAATTGAGCAAGTTCCTCTTTTTCATGAGAATGAACAAAGTGAAAAAACAACAATATAAAAATACGATAATACCCTAAAATTCATGAAACAATAATAAATAAAATAGAATGAGACTAAACTTGACTCAAAATACATACCAAACAAATATCACTTATAATAACTGTAAATTTTCTACAGAAGTGCAGCTTTATTTAAATGAATTAAGCTCTGCGAAGATGAAATTTCCATCTCTCACAGAAATTAATATAATAGAAAGCTTAAAAAAACTCAAAAGAACCGGGAAAGCAATAAGGCTTAAAGATTATAAAGAATTAGGAATAAAAACAAGAAGTGTGTATGATCATATTATTTCACTTGCACGCTTGGCAGACGTTTTATTTGAGCTTGATAATAAACATTTTGTACATGAAGAAAATATTACTAACCTTGGAAGAATTATCACTTATCATGATATCAATGAAATCCTGCTTGGGGATATTCCTAATTTCACATGCATAGAAGATAAATTACAAAATAGACTGCACCAAATAGGTTCAATAGAAAGAGAGAAACGTGCAAATAATTTTATTTGGATGTTTTTAAATGATCAGCAAAGAAAATCTATTGAAACTATTAATTTTTATCTAGACAATGAGCAAACGCATGTTATGCAATTTTTTACAATGCTTGATAAAATTGATCCAATTATTGCTATTTGGCGCTATCTTTACCATTATAGGGAAATACTAAGCCCACACTGTGATAAATTTATACATTCAATGGACGATTTTTTTGCTAATCCTAAAGCACTTAAATATAGGGACAATCACGAATTCACGGATAAGTTTCCATACACAAAAATATTGTTGGAATGCTTATGCAATCCTGATCATGCAAAAGAATATGTAAAAAACAACAAGATAAGTCTAGACAATGAAGAATATTATAATGTTTTTAAATATTTAATTGAGCAAACCCCTCTGTTTCACGAAGATATGCATGCTGAGAAGCTATACTAATAAATTTTATATATTTAGGAAAATCTATGGCTTCAAAAAATATTTATGACGACAATGAATTTTTTAAAGACTATATTAACATCAGAAACGAAGCCGGAAATTATAACGATTTGCAAGAACAGCCCATTATTTTTTCTATGCTTGGCGATCTAAGAGGGAAAAATGTACTGGATGTTGGGTGTGGCTATGGCTCCACAGCTTTCAAGATACACAAAAAGGGTGCAAAAAGCGTTCTTGGTATAGATATTTCACAAACAATGCTTCAAAAAGCAAGAGAAGAAAATTTTGCAGAAAATATTTACTATAAACACTTAGATATATCTGATTTAAATAAAATAAATACCAGCTTTGACATTGTTGTAAGTTGTTTGGTCTTTCATTATATAAAAGATTTAAAACAAACATTTTCAGATATACATAAGCTTTTAAACGATGAGGGACTATTTGTATTTTCTATTCAACACCCAATACATACTGCCAATAAATATATGGAAGAATGGCTTTTTAACAAAAGTGGTGAAGTAAAAGCTTTTGCTTTGGATCATTACGCAGAAGAAGGAAAGCGCTATAGAAAGTGGATTGATAAACCCATTGAAAGATACCACCATAAAATAGAAACAATAATTAACTCTCTAATCCAAGCCCCATTCAATATCGTAAGCCTTGCCGAACCCTCCCCTACACCCGAAATGATGAAAAACCATAAAAAAACAATTCGTGAACTTCACAGGCCTGTTTCTATGATTATAAAGTGTACAAAAAAATAAGATAAAATTAAAATAAAATATATATTTTTTCAAAATTACACTTCAGAAGGCAAACTTGCCAAATACCTTTTAATCGCTACGATTAAGCCCACTGTGGTTGGAATGATTGTGTGCGTTTTATTTCCCATTTTAACACTATTTTGCATAAGAATTTCCAGCTCATCAAAGTCTTTTTGACTTATAAAAACAATATCGCTTCCATCTTTATTCATTTTAGCAACTTTGCTAACTTCCCTATCTGTTGAAAGAATATCTACAATAAAGTCTTTAGATGATTTTACTTTTCTTTTTTTCTTTTTTTGCTTGGTGCTTTTGTAGAATGATTCTTCAACTTCGTCTTTAGTTAGTTTTAATTCTACATAAATAAGAAATTGTGGTTTACCGCCTTCAATCCAATCTCTATAAAAAGCAACAATATTACAATTTTTATTAAGCATAAAACTTTCTTCTGCTTCTTCTATATTAAGCTCATCTAAAAATTCTTTGGCAATGGCAGATCTTAAACCTTCTAAAGTGAATTCACGGTCATCATTAAGAGCATATTTTGATTTTAATGAGGCAGAAACACCGCAACCAAGGCTATTTTTTGCAATAGAAACCTCTGCTCCTCTTTTAATAAATACAAAATAATCATCACTTGTTTTTATAAATATATTAAAACCTAAATGATTTGAAAAGTGTGATTCTTCTAAACTTGGCAGAAAAGGGCCATAGCAATACAGTTCTCTCACAGTAAGATGGTCGGCAAACTTATAATCCATAGCTCTATTGGTAACTAAAGAATTAAAAAAAGTAGTTCGTGATGTATTGAGTGTGATCACATTACCTTCAGACAAAATCTTATCTAAGCGAATATTAAGTTGATTAAAAACAGTGGAAGAAAGGTGCACCTTCATAATTTCATTGAAATTTTCATTTATCTTTTGCGGCAATTCATACATTTTTTGCGAATCAATAATTTCAATCACGCTTTCAGGCTCAATCATTTTTTCAATAGTAATCGGAAAAACAAATTTTTCTCCGGTTTTTTCATTATAATATGAAGTAAATTCATCCACATTTCGCGGATAAGTATAGGCTACTTTATCAAAACTTCCTTCAAAAAGTTTTGCAACATATGAGGCAATTGAGTCAGACATTTTGCTTGCTAAAAAAGCCAAAATAAAAGAAGTGAAGGTGGTTATTGCAATATAATGCTCCCAATAAGATCTATTTGTATTATACAAAGTAATCAATGATCCGCAAATAATGGCTGCAAGAAACACATTCATCGCTTCAGGAGTCAGCAATAGTTTTATTATTATTTTTTTAATAAATTTCATTCTACTCCCCTTCTTTTACTGTAAAAATATTTATCTTTCCGTATGGATATTTTTTTTGAAAATAAAAACGAAGAAATGCCCTTATCTGCTTTCTGAAAATCTTTTCTTTTTTCCCACTCAAAAGCCAATGATAGAAGTCCATGTCTTTTTTTGTATGCTCAGGATACAAAAGTTTAAAAAACATATCCTCACTGGCAAAAGCGTAAGGAGCAACCATTGTGCGGCTAAAGCTTGAATCATGCTTACGCCAAAGGCTCAATTCTTTATCAAGATAAAGAGCGGGCATCAAAAGAAGGCATTGAATCCAAAGAAAATTGTCAAGCCTTTGAGGAATAAGAGGATTGAATTGGCATTTTTTCATAATTTCACTGCGAACCAAGACAGAAGAAAAAGTTGAAATAAACCTTTCGTAAAGAAAATCCATACGAATAATAGATTCTTGCTTTATAAATTTTTTACGCCTATTCAACATATTGTTATGTTTGGCATTGTTTTCATTATCATCGCCAAAAACTTCAATACCACAATAAAACAAACCCACATCTTTTCTTTTTTCTGCAATATGAAGCATTTCTTCTAAAAAAGTGTTTTTCCAAATGTCATCACTTTCCAAAAAAGCAATATAGGCCCCTTGAGCCAAGGAAACACATTTTTCAACAGTTTTAGGCAAGCCTTTATTTGCATTATTTTCATGCGTATGAAACTTTATACGGCTGTCTTTTCTTGCATATTCTTCAATAATATCACGTGAACCGTCTTTTGAGCCATCATCAAAAATAATATATTCAAAATCAGTGAAACTTTGTGCCAAAACACTTTCAATAGCTTTTGAAATATATTCTTCATGCCCATAACTTGCAGTTATCACAGTAACTTTATTGCTCATACTTTCCTCAAAACAAATCCGAATAAAACTATACTTTAAAATATCTTCTCTAAAGGGAACAGATATTTATATTTTTGTCAAGCTTACAAAAATCTTTCCTCTTAAAAAATAAATCATAACATACTGTAAATAAGAAATAATTTCACAAGAAAAGTCTATAATTTTTCTTCTTGTCAATTTATAAAGAATATGTAAATTTATCTCATCTAGAAAATATATTATATAATTGGAATGAAGTTCATGGAATATATAACAAAACTCCCAGATTGGGATAATAAGAAAATTTTGATAATTCGCCTTGACAGACTAGGCGATCTTATTGTTTCAACCCCTGCCATGAAATCCATAAGAAACACTTTTCCAAATGCAAAAATTGATTTGCTAGGCTCATCTTTAAACAAAGCTTTATTCAAGCATTGCAATTATATCAACAACACATTTTGTTATGATAAAAAAAATATACTTGATATAATCAAGCTTTTCATCAAGCTTCGAAAAGAAAAATATGATATTATTATAAATTTTACTCCTAATTCACGCTCAGCCAATTTTTTTGTGAAAAACCTTAATGTTCCTATAAGAATGTCTTTTTCCGAACCTAAAGAAAAAAATAAAAAAATCTTCACTCACCTTCCACCCACAAATTATGAAGGGCATTTATTAAAACTCTATCAAGAAAATTGCAAGAACATGGGCTTTACTATTCCCCCGCTCAATCCTATAATTGAAATCCCTCTTACTACTTTTGAAAAAATTAATGCTGAATTTCCAAGAAATCCCGATAAAATGCGTATTATTATCTCAATCGGAAATATTTTACGCCCGCATAAAAGATGGAAAATTGAATATTATGGAAAAGTTATTGAATATTTGCACAAAAAATATAATCTAGAAGACAAAAAACTTGATATCATTGTAATGACAGGAAAAAGTGATTTAGCCTTAATTCAAGAGTTTGGCAATCTTTCTAAAGATTATTACACACTCTATATAGGAACTGATATAGCAGAAAGTGCCGCACTTATTGAAAATTCTGATTTATTTATCTGCACTTCTTCAGGGCCAAGCCATATAGCCGCTTCAACCTCGTGCCCTATTCTATCGCTTATCACGCAATATATGTATGATTGCTGGCGGCCTTTAAGAGAAAATGATGAATGTATTGTGAATGATAATATTCACGATATAAAAATTGAAGAAGTTATTGAAAAAACTGAAAATTATATTCAAAATTGGCAAGCAAAATAGGACTAAATCTTTTTGTTCCAAACAGGAATTTTGCAAATTTTAATAATATGCTTGCCAGAATTTGTTATTGTGTTGAGATATAAAAAAGCCTTAAACTTTGCCCAAAAAATAGAAAGGTTTTGCAAGTAATTAGCCCTTGATAAATCAGCAATTTCACATTCTTGCAGATACACAATAAGCCCTAAAAATCTTTCAACTTTGTGTGCCAATTGCCCATCACGAATTTCTTTATTTGCAAATTCAAAATCAGAAAGTTCAATCTCTAGATTTTGTAATCTTTTAAAAATATCTGCTTTAGCTATAAACATTGTTCCTGCAACATATTTATAAGGAATATTATCCAAATGAAATTCTTGAAAAGCATCTTTCATAATTTTTTGAAATTTCTTTGAATCATGTGTTGGCTTCAAAATAATTTTATAATGCCCAAGCATGGCAACTTTTTTATTTTTTTCTAAGGCATTTAGCGAACGCGAAAAATTATCTTTTGTTGAAATAAATTCAAAAAGATAGTCTTTCCATGCTGTACCATTCATTGAAAAATTGTTTATATATGCTCTTTTATCATTAAGGCTTCTTTTTGTGTGTAATTTTATTACATAAGAATAGTCATCAAGGTTAAGCTTATTGATAACATGCACAAAAGGTCCTATATCAAAGCCCCTATTTTCAAGAATTTCAATATTTGCTTTTGGATTAAATTCCAAGATTTCATTTTGCAATTTTTCATTTTCTTCAACCAAGGTTACAAAAAGCTCATGCGAATACGGCGAAATATTTAATAATTTTGCACGCAATTCAGGCCACATTTCTGTGTAATAGATATGCACATGAACTAAAAAAGCTTTCATCATAACTCCAAGGATAATAATAAAAAATTACGCAGCATTATTCTTTTTTGTCTTTTTGCTAAGCCATACAGGAATTTTGCAAATTTTTATAATACGTCTTCCGGAACGAGTGATTTTGCTATCATAAAAAGCAAAATGGCTGATTTTTAACAAAAGCTTCGGAATTGCTTTTCCAAGAACAGGTGTTGTGAGCGTTGTGAGGTATGAAGATTTCGCATCTTTATATTTTTCAGATAGATAGCTAAATTGTTGCCAAAAGCTTTCTTTTGCGTTCCCAAAAGAATAATGCTGGCATTTTAGCTGTAAAACCTTTGATTCAATAGCATTATTTTCCATTGCATTTATGCAGAAATCTTCAATATATAAATCAAAGCTTAAGTTTTCATCAAAACGCAGTGCATATTTCTCAATAAGTGAGGAATGAACAAGCATACATTGGCAATCAAAGGTTTTTACCTTACTTTTAAAAGGCCAAAAAACACCTGTTTTTGTTCTTTCGCTTCCATCTTTATTTGAGGTTGCAACTTGCCCGTATCTGACTTTAATTCCAAAAATTTTCAGATTATAAAAAGCAGTTCCAATTGGGGCATAAAGTGTATTTTTGTCTAAATTTTCCACTTTCTTTTGCCAGCCTTCCTGCATTTCCCAATCTTCATGGCAAAAAACAAACCAATCAGGCTTTGAATAATCGTATGAATTGATAAAATAATTATATCTTTTTGTAATAGTTTGATTTTCTATCCTATTATCATAAGCGTGTAATTCAGCATTTTGATTATATGGATTTGATTTTACAAGTTTTTCATACAAGTCAAAATCACGAACAACAGATATAATTTGCACTCTATAAACCTCATCGCCTTTTGTTTTTGAAACTATATACTTTCAAAAAACGAAAAGCAATACTTTTCAAGTGCCTTATTTAAAGCTGTCAAGTATGCTCTTTTATTCTTTGTGCGTCTATACGAATCTCTCTCATTCCTTTTAGAAAAGCTGTGGTATAAGGGCAGAAAATAAGGAGGAAAAAATGTCATTACCAAAATACCCTAAATTTTTACCCTCAGCCATTGCCCAATCAGGCGATAGGGCTGATATTCCGCTCTTAGCCTCTAGCGGAGAATTAAGCTATAACAGCGGATTTCCCTCAATCACACAAACACCCTTGGCAGCAGGTGGAATTCCACCAAGAAGGGTTGACTTCAACGGAATTTTTCATGAACTTTCACAGCACACTTTTTATCAACAATCAGGCGGAATGTATGCGTGGAGCGAAGAATTTGACTACCCTTTAAATGCACTTGTTTATGGCTCTGATAATAAAATCTATAAGTGTATTCAAGCAAATGGCATAAGCTATGAAGAAGGAGTAAAAGATCCGACTATTCATACAAGTTATTGGAAAAATTTTGAAGATAATCCCCTTTTATATCCCGGTGCATTTGTATCTTTGTATGAACAAGAGCCACCTGAAAGGTTTGTTGTTCGCAACGGTTCACTGATTTATCATGCAAGCACAACTGCACCCTTACTTTATGAAGCATTGCAAAATGAAGAAAATGCATGGAAATTGAAAACTGAGGCACAATGGCAAGCCATGCGAGAAGCTGACCCATGGAATGGTGTTGGCGGAGTGCCGTATTTTGTTCTAAATATTGCTGCAAATACAATACGTTTACCTGATACAAGAGGTATGTATGAAGAAGGTGCCGGCTTTGATGGCTTGACAGTCGGTGGTGTACATGGCGACATGATAAGAAATATTACAGGCTCGGTTAAAAGAGAGATTTATCCGACAGATGGTACTATCGAACTTTCAGGGGCTTTTGCTTCCTTAGGGCAAGGATCGCCTCAAAGAGTAAGCTCATCAGTTATTTCAACAGGATCAGGCGTTGATGAATGGGGGCTTAATTCAAGCATTCAAGTGCCTACCGGCAAAGCAAACAAACCTCGTGCCTATGGCGTTTTACACTGTGTATACCTAGGATAAATTGGATAAAGGAAATAAAAAAATGAGAAAAACCGTCTATCAAACAGATACAAAAGGCTATTACATCGGCGAAGCTGATTCTTATAACAACCTTATTCCGGCAGGGGCTGTTGAAACCGCACCAGCCTTATCAGAAGGCTATATTCCCTGTTGGAACGGAACTTCATGGGAGCAAGTTGAAAACCATGTTGGTGAAAAAGGCTATATTAACAATGAGCCTTTTGAAATAAAAGAATATGGTCAATACCCTGATGGCTGGGCAAGTGAAAAAATATATGCCCCGCATGAAGCACGTGCAATAAAAGATTCAGAAGTGCCTTATGTACAAGAAATAATGAATAATCAAGGCGTATATTATGATGCTGTTGATGAACATTTTCCAACAACTGCTTTTGCAGTGGCTGAAAATTTGCTTGCTGCACAAACAGTTGAAGAGGGTTCAAACGACTATTGGGTTACCAACCTTGATAATCTACAAGTGAAGCTTGGTATAAACAACTATATGCAACTGCAAAACCGCATTAAATCGCACTATAACAATGTGCGTAAAGCCGGCATTCAATATCGTGAGTTTTTAAGAACCTTAGAAACAAGCGAAGAAATTCTTGCACTTGATACAGAGGAAAAAATGCAAGAGTTTTATAGTGTCTTTTATAAATAAAGCTATAGATAAAAACACTGTGAAAAGTGATTTTTTCTAAATTGAAAACAAAGCCCTTATTCTTTCAAGATAAGGGCTTTTGCTAAAATTTGCACTATCAAAGCAAAGTATTGACATACAACAAAGAACATGTATAGTTATTTGCGTGAATAATGTGTGTTTTTAAATAAATATACTTTTAATTTTTTTATTGGAGCAAAACTGTGTATATGTTGTTAAATT
>CAYJHJ010000026.1:14294-25833 GCA_964370095.1 uncultured Desulfovibrionaceae bacterium
CAAAGTAAAAGGCGACCATGACGGAAAGCTTATTGCTTTAGAAAAAAATGAAGATTTTCCTTTTGAAATCAAAAGAGTATATTATATTTGGGGTACTGCTGAAAAAACTGTTAGAGGAAAACACTCGCACAAAAAACTTGAGCAAGTTGTTGTTTGCTTAAATGGTTCTTGCGATTTTATTCTTGATGACGGAAAAGAAAAGAAGACAATACATCTCAACGACCCCTCTCAAGGCCTTTATTTAAAGAATAATGTATGGCGTGAATTTACAAATTTTTCTGAAAATTGTGTAGTCATGGTTTTAGCCTCAGAACACTATAATGAAAGCGATTATATTCGCGATTATAACCAATTTTTAAAAGAGATATCATCATGATACATCAATTATCCGATGTGCAAAGTAAAAATATAGGCGAAAACACAAATATTTGGCAGTTTTGCGTTGTTTTGGAGCAAGCTAAAATTGGCGATAATTGCAATATCTGCTCACATTGCTTTATAGAAAATGATGTGGTTATCGGTAATAATGTAACCATAAAGTGCAGTGTGCAAATTTGGGATGGCATGAGAATTGAAGATGATGTCTTTATTGGCTCAAATGCGACCTTTTGCAATGATAAACGACCAAAATCAAGAGCAAAAGAATGGGTGTGCGAACCGGTTATCATCAAGCGTGGGGCAGTTATTGGTGCGAATGCAACCATTTTACCCGGCTTAACTATAGGAGAAAATGCTTTTGTTGCGGCAGGTTCTATGGTAACAAAAAATGTTCTGCCCAATGAAATTGTTATAGGAAAAAAATAAGCACTAAATAAACAGGAAAATAGATGATAAACTTTCTTGATCTATATAAAATAAATGAACAGTACAGAATTGAAATAGATGCCAAAATTAAAGAAGTTATTGATTCTGGTTGGTATTTAAATGGCAAGCAAAATGAAGAATTTTGCAAAAATTTTGCCCATTTTTGCGGAACAAAATATTCACTTGGTGTTGCAAATGGCTTAGACGCACTAAACCTTATCATCAAAGCCTATGATTTTAAAAAAGATGATGAAATTATTGTTCCTGCAAACACTTATATTGCTTCAATTCTTGCAATTTCTGAAAACCATTGCACGCCCGTTTTGGTTGAACCTGATATCAACACCTACAATATAAACCCTGATTTAATTGAAGAAAAAATTACTGAGAAAACAAAGGCCATTATTATTGTTCATCTTTATGGGCAAGCCGTTGAAATGGATAAAATTTGGGCTCTTGCAGAAAAATATCAACTTAAAATTATTGAAGACTCTGCTCAAGCACACGGTGCTTATTATAAAGATAAAAAAACAGGCAACCTTGGCGATGTTTCAGCTTTTTCCTTTTACCCCGGCAAAAACCTTGGTTGTATGGGTGATGGCGGTGCAATAACAACAAACGATGATGAACTTTATCAAAAAATAAAAGCGCTTGCAAATTATGGTTCGCATAAGAAATACGAACATATCTATAAAGGTATAAACTCTCGCCTTGATGAAATTCAGGCAGCTATACTTGATGTGAAATTAAAAGGCCTTGAAAAAGATAATGCAAGAAGACAAGATATTGCAAAGCTTTATCGTATGAATATCACAAACAAGCTTATTGAACTTCCTAAGGTATACGATGAAAAATCACATGTATGGCATGTGTTTGTTATAAGAGTGCAAAATCGCTCAGCTTTCCAAAAATATCTTGAAGAAAATGGCATACAAACCCTCATTCACTACCCAACTGCTCCACACAAGCAAGGGGCTTACAGTGAGTGGAGTAATTTTTCCTACCCTATCACAGAAAAAATTCATGATGAAGTTATAAGCTTGCCTATAAGCCCTGTTATGACAGATGATGAAGCTCAAAAGGTTATAGAAACAGTTAATGCTTGGAAGTAAAGAAAGATATGATTTAATCCTTTCATTAGGAGGAAATTGTGCTGCAGCGCATAATCTTATTATTAGAAATCTAAGATTTACATCACTGCCCTTTGATTGGCTTTATATGGATACACCTTATCCGCTGAGTGCGATTAATTCTTGCTTTAAAGAAGATTTTAAAAATTTTCTATTAAAAGAAAATCTTGTTGAAATGCAAAAAGATCCCAACTCTTCACACCTAAGCACTGTGCATTATCTTGATAAATATACAGAATATAGATGGGTGAACCATTTTTATAAAAAAATTGATGAAGATAATGAATACGAAAGAGTAAAACAAAAATTCAATAAAAGAATTGAAAGGCTTTATCAACTTTTTCATCAAAGTAAAGCAGTTCTCTTTATACTCAATACAAGTTTTGAAGTAGATATAAATTTAATTAAAAATTTACAAGAAAATCTTAAAGAAAAATTTCCACAAACAAAATTTACATTCAGGATTTTGCAATTTAATAGCGAAGAAAACTCTATCTCTACCCAAGAGGCTATTATAGTACAAAAAATTCAAGAACCCATCAGTAAACTGGATTTTGAAAAAACCACCCCTGCATGGGATTTTTTAGATGCTATTGATTTGACTTTTCAAATAAAAATGAATTATTTTTATATTCCTAAAATTAGAAAAATATTTGTCAATCTAAGGGCAGGCTTCATTTTTTCAAAAAACAAAAGAAAAGCATTCCGTGAAAGCATAAAGCTATCCTCAAAATAATATTTTATCTATAGTTGCAAGTAGTTACATTAGTTAACTATTTTCTATTTTTGCCTTGAGCTTATTTTGGCTCTTATGTTTTAAGAGTTTAACAAACAGTTTAAGGCTTATGTTAACCAATAAAATAACAAATGAAACAAAGGCAGATAACTCAATAAGCATATTGGCTTCGTATTGGCTGATCATCAAAGATATTGGCTTTGTGTCAATATTTGCAAGAAAAGCAACAGCAGAAATTGTAACCATAGAATTTATAAAGAAATAGGAAAACACTTCATAAATGGTAAGTTTTGCCTGCGGAAGAACAATATCATAAAAAGTATCAAATTGATTTATTCCCAAAATACTTGCCACTTGCTCAATATTCATATTTATCTTATTGAAAGAATTATACATCATAAGATAGGGCGAAGCAAAAAAATGCGTCAGGTTGACAAGAATAAGCATAGCATAAGTGCCATATATAAAAGATGTTTGAAAGAAAAACACATAAGCTAAACCAAGCACAATGCCGGGAATAGTTAATGTTATAATAGAAAAAAAGTGCAAGACTTTTTTAAATTTTGAATAACTTCGTGTTGTTATATATGCAGTTATAATAGCCATCATTGTGCCGATTACAGCAACGCATATTCCAATAAAAATTGAATTGAACAGATAATCAAATAAATCATATTCTATGCCATATAAAATATGTTCAATTGTAAAGGTAAGATTAACAGGAAATTTTTTAATAAAAGATAGATATATAAAAGAAAAAATAGGCAATAAAATAAAAATAGCTACGAATGAACAAAGAAAAAGTGCAAAAGTGTCAGTTAATTTATGCTTTGCGATACGAAAAGGCTTACGCACAAATCCGCTTTGCCCAATATCTTTTTGCATATTATCAAGTATAAAAGCCACAATAGCAGGCAATAAAAAAAGCAATGAAATAACAGCACCTTTGGAAAAATCAAGTAAACCGATAACATCTTGATACATCAAAACTGCCAAAGTTTTATATTTTCCGCCTATCATAAGAGGAACACCATAATCGGTGATAACCATAACAAAAACCGCAAAACACACTGAAATTAATGGTTTTGCCATATAGGGAAGAGTTAAAGCCGTAAAACAATTTAGTTTTGAAAGCCCAAGAACATTGGCTGCTTCATGTGTTGAACTGTCTTCATACTTAAGAATATCAGCAATCATAAGATAGGCTACAGGCAAGGTGTATAGCATCGAACCAAGCACAATTCCCCAAAAGCCATAGATAGGAAAGGCAAAATTCAAACTTTTTGTTATTATGCCGTTTGCACCAAAAACCAATATCAAGCCAATACCGTGCGAAAGAGTAGGAATAAGCATGGGTAAAGCAAAAATAGAGGTGAATAAACTTTTAAAAGGCATTTGTGTTCGCACAATAGCCCAAGCAAGAATAAGTGCTATGCTTACAGACAAAAAAGTTGCACTTAAGCCAACATATAAAGTCTGCTTCAAAACTTTTATAAAGGATCTTTTAGTATAAATATCTATTATAGGAGCATCTATTGCCATAGTTATTAAATTGGCAAAAGGCAAAACAATAGAAATTATAAAAATTGCCAATAATAGTAATATTATGAATTTAGAAGGACTATATGCTTGCGTTTTATTCATAATTACTCAATATTACTTTGAATGCAAACCACTTGCAAAAGGAAGAAGAGAATTGATTTTTTGATTTATATTATGAGCAACAAATTGTTTCACATAAGGATTATCTGAGTTGTTAATAAGCTCAAGGGGTGTTGCAATCTCTTCAATTTCTCCTTGCTGCATAACCATAATTCTATCTGATAAAGCAAAGGCTTCTTCTTGATCATGAGTGATAAAGATCATGGTGGTATTATATTTTTTTTGCAGATCTTTTAGTTCGCCTCTTAAAACCAAACGTGTGTCGGCATCAAGTGCAGACATAGGTTCATCAAAAAGAATAATTTCAGGCTGCAAAGCAAGGGTGCGGGCAATAGCAACTCTTTGCTGTTGACCGCCTGATAATTGCCTTGGATACATATTCAGGCAATTTTCCAATTGCACTGTTTCTAAGGTTGAAATAGCCATTTCTTTTGCTTTAGCTTTAAATTCTTTATTCTTTTTGAGTGGATAAAGAACATTTTCAAGCACAGTCATATTTTCAAACAAGGCATATTGCTGAAAAATAATTCCCATCCCACGTTTAGAAGCAGGCATATTTGTAATATCAATTCCATCTTTAATAATTTTACCCTTATCTAGCCTTTCTAAGCCGATAAGAATGCGTAAAATAGTTGTTTTTCCACAGCCCGAAGACCCGAGGATAGACAAAAATTCGCCTGTTCTTACAGTAAAACTCAAGTCATTTAGAACTTTTTTATTACCAAAAGATTTTGATAGATTTTCAATTATCAATTTATCTTTATTTTCTGTATTATACACAAAAACACCTTAGTATTCCCACAAATCAAGTAGTTCTGCTCTTTCATCAGGTGAAGGGTGATACTCTTTTGAATACACTGTATCAGTAGGATAATTTTCTAAACTTGCTGCCCTTCCTTTGAAAATAGGTTCGGGGTAAAAGCGTTCATTTGTTTCATACATAAGCGTTGAATAAAGAAAATTCATAACATCTTGAACTTCTTTTTTATTTTCTTTACCTTTAATAATTCCATAACCATAAGCAGTAACAGGTGAACCCTCTTCAAATTGAATTATTTTAAGGTTTACACCTTTATTCATTTCTAAAACAGCATGCGAAGTCATGCCAAAGCCTATTGCCACCTCACCTTGCACAAGTGCATTTACGGGGCCGGAACCGGAAGAAGTGAATTGCAAAACATTTTCTGAAAGCTCATCAAAATAGTCTAAAGCTTCTTCTTCGCCCCAAAGCTGAATAAGCAAATTGAATAAAAGAAAACCGGTAGAAGAAGATTTAGCACCCGGTATAGAAATTAAATTTTTATATTCAGGCTTTAATAAGTCTTGATAAGATGTAGGCATAGGCAAATTTTTAGCTTTAAGCACATCTGCATTTATTATTATTGAGCAAGCATTTGCAATGCTGATTAAATAAGTTTTATCTTTAGGAATAAGGTTGTCGTTATAAATTGAATAATCATAGCTATCTAATGTGGCAAAACTATCTTTGATTTGAACAAGATAGGAGGTTTCTAAATCAAAGCTGATGTCAGCTTCTGAGTTTGCACCTTCTGCTTTTATTTTAGCGGCATGAGCACCTGTTGAAATATATTCTAAAATAATATCGTACTCGGGAAATTGTTCAGTCAAACGTTCTTGCATATAGTTCTTCATGTCTTCTGAAGAAGAGGTATAAATAAGAACTCTTGGTTTTGCATATGCTGCTATTGAAGTTGAAAAAACAAATATAAGCACGACAAAAAGAAGCATAAAAGCATGAGAAAAAGATTTTCTTAAATAATTCATAAGTACCTCAAAAAAAGATTGCTATTTGTTCATTTTTTTTATATTATCCAATTAATATGAACAAGTCAAGGCTTTTTATAAGGACTATCATGCTACTACAAAAACACTTTAATCTATTAAAAACTATATGTTTTGAGCCAGATCTATCACAAAGAGCTTATGCTGAGCTTCTAAACCTTTCGCTTGGTAATATAAATGCTATTTATAACTTTCTTGAAAGTGCAGGGCTTGTTGAAAATAGGCTAATTACAAAAGAGGGAATAAAAGCTTTAGAGCCCTATAAAGTAAACAATGCCATCATTATGGCAGCAGGCATGTCAACAAGAATGGCACCTTTTTCCCTTGAAAAGCCAAAAGGCCTTATGCTTGTGCGTGGTGAAATTATTGTTGAAAGAATTATTAGGCAATTACAAGAAGCAGGCATTCATGATATCACTCTTGTATTAGGCTATATGAAGGAAAAATTCTTCTATTTAGAAGAGAAATTTGATATAAAAATTCGCCTTAATGAAGAATATTATTGTTGCAACAACACTTCAACACTTATGGCTTGCACAGATATTATAAGCAATACCTATATTTGCCCTTCTGATGTTTATTTTACTACAAATCTTTTTAATGCTTATGAATATCAGTCCTTTTATGCATCTCACTTCATATCAGGTTCAACAAAAGAATATGGGCTGATTTGTGATAAAGATGATAGAATTAAACAAGTTTTGTTTGAAGCTGAAAATGAATGGTGCATGGCAGGGCAGACATACTTTAACAAAGATTTTGCCGAAAAGTTTATCAATATTCTTAAATCAAAATACGATACTCCCTCAGTGCAAAAAGGTTATTGGGAAGATCTTTTTGCTCAGCACACTAAAGAATTAACCCTTTATAGAAAAAAAATTGAAAATGGCATTATTTTTGAGTTTGATTCACTTAAAGACCTCAGCCTATTTGACCCCGACTATATTGAAAACACTGATTTTTCTGTGCTAAAAAACATCAAAAAAACATTTTCTTGCAAAAAAAACGAATTGAGCCATATAGAGCCACTTGAAAAGAAAAATACTTTTTCCTTTGAGTATAAAAACGAAAGATATCGCTATGAATATCCTCTTGAAAAATCGAAGGCTGTTTTTAAAAACGAACATCAAGCCACTTTACATGCAAAAAATCATGATTTAATTTCCTCAGATTTATTTGTTGATGAAAACGAGGGCTGGAAAATTTTAAAAGATATACCCTTTACCTCTGTTATCATTCAAAATAAAGAGGAAATCTATGGCTGTGCTATGTATATACGAAAAATCCATTCCACTCCAACATATCAAAATCACAGCATAAATTTATGGGATAAAATTGAAGAAAAAATTGAATATATAAGCAAAGTCAATCGGAATAATTATAAAGAATTTGCTGTGCTTTATAAGCAAATGAAAGAGCTTGTAAAATTCTTTAGTACAGAATCATATGAAGTTTTCTCTCATGGCACATGCAAGCCTGAAAACCTGAGAAAATTTGATGATAAAATTGAATTTATCAATTGGTCAAATGCAGGCTTATTTGACTTTGCTTTTGACTTGGGAACATTTATTTCTTTTTCAAATTTTTCAGATAAAGACAGGGAATATTTTATAGATAGCTATTTACAAGAAAATCAAAAACAATCAAATAAATTAAGAAGGCATATCTATGCCTATACAGCCCTTACTTCTTATTTTTGGTATCTTGACATGCTGCAAAACGACGATATGGGTGATTTAGCAGGGAGTGAACTTTATTTACTTTATAAAAATATTAAATCTACTTTATTGCTTCTTCCTTCTTCCTAATTTTAAATTTTTCCTTTTTAAATATAGACAAGCCAAAGCTTTTGAACTATAAAGTTCTTGCACTGTGATACTTTTAAAAACAAATAAATTTTGGAATATAAAGTATGCTCTTTTAATTATTTACCACTTATGTTGTCTATTTATATAATGAGGAACTATGTTTCAAAAAACAAAAGATAAAATACTTTCAATGAATATGGTAGAAAACTATAGACGTATCTACCCTTTTGTTCACCCATACAGATATAGGGCTATCTTAGCACTCACACTCACAATCCCTGTAGGTTCAATGGATGCCATTATTGCCTCTTGCTTACGCCCATTCATGGACACTGTTATGATTGAGCAAAACATTGAACAAGCAGCCTATATTCCTCTTGTAATTATTTTATTCAGTTTCTTCCAAAGTGCTTGTAACTATGCCTCAACTTATTTCAACAACTGGGTTGGCGCTAAAATAACCAAAGATTTAAAGCTTACACTTTTTTCAAAGCTCTTATATAAAGATACTGCTTATTTTGATAAGTCAAACTCAGGTGAAGTTCTTTTCAGATATAATAATGATGCAGAAGCAGCGTGTGCAGGCTTATTAAACGCAGTGAAAATGTTTGTTACACGCCTTTTTTCTTCCATTGCGCTTATTGTTGTTCTTCTTTGGAATTCTTGGGAATTGTCAATCATTGCCCTCACTGTAATGGCTGTTGCCCTCTATCCTTTAACGCAATTAAGAAAAAAAATAAAAGAAATGGTAAAAGACAGTGTTTTTTCAGGCGGCAAGCTTATGCTCTCTTTCACCGAAGCTTTTGCCGGCAATAGAATTATCACTTCTTACAACCTTCAAGAGTATGAAAAAACACGTTTCACAGGTACACTTGAATTTCTTTTCAAGCTTTCAATGAAGCTTACAAAAAGAACAGGCATACTAAGCCCGCTCATGCACTTTATTGTTTCTTTTGGAATTGCAGGTGTTATTTGGCTTGGTTCATACCTTATTATAAATAAAATTCTTACTCCCGGTGAATTTGTTTCATTTATTGCCGCTCTTTTAATGCTTTACACTCCATTGAAAAGCATGGGCAAAACCTTTGCCAGCATGCAACTTTCTTTTTTGGCTATGGAGCGTGTTTTTTCAATTTTAGATCAACACAATAAAATCACATGCACTAAAGATGCAAAAATTTTAGAAAAAATTGAAGATTCAATAGTTTATGAAAATATAAACTTTTCTTATTCTCCTGATAAACCTGTTTTAAAAAACTTTAACCTTGAAATTAAAGTTGGGCAAAACGTGGCCTTTGTTGGCAATTCGGGCGGCGGAAAAACCACCACAGCAAATCTTTTGCCAAGATTTTATGATTTGCTTGAGGGAAGCATTAAAATAGATGGTGTAAATATAAAGGACTATGACCTTCAATCTTTACGCTCACAAATTGCCATCGTATTTCAAGATAACTTCTTATTCACAGGAACAATAAGAGATAATATTCTTTTAGGCAAAACAGGCGTAAGCGAAGAAGAAATAGCAGATGTGCTTGAAAGTGCATGCCTTACGGAGTTCATTGATTCACTTGAAATGGGTTTAGACAGCCAAATAGGTGAACGTGGCGTGCTTTTATCCGGCGGGCAAAAACAAAGAATCGGTATCGCACGTGCTTTTATGAAAAATGCCCCTATAGTTATTTTAGATGAAGCAACCTCTGCCTTAGATAATAAATCAGAAGCTGTTGTGCAAAAAGCTATAAATAATCTTATGGAAGACAGAACAGTGATTATTATAGCCCACAGGCTTTCCACCATTAGGCATGCCGATAATATTGTTGTGATAAACCACGGCGAAATTGTTGAACAAGGCACCCACGATGAGCTTATGGCAAAAGAAAATTCACAATACGCAAGCCTTTACCACAGCAGCTTGCATTAGAAGCTTTTATAAACAAAACTGGATTTGAGTTCTTTTGCAATGCTTTTCAATTAAGTTGACAAATACAATATAGTTTTATATTCTTCGCCTCTAAAGCGTACTTTAACAACAATATAATTTGTCTATATTAATAATAAGATAAGGCTTTTTAATGACCGTAAGCAAAATTTTAAAACATAGAAAATATCTGTTTGTCTATGTTTTTTTTATAACTTTCTTTTTTCCCTTTTCTGCCTATGCCTACCTTGACCCGGGTTCAGGAAACGCCCTTATCTACCTTGTGATAAGCTTGCTTGGAACTTTGGTCTATTTTGCAAAAAATATTTATTATAAAATACTGGGCAAATCAAATAAAAACATTAACATTTCACAAGAAATTGGCGATGAACACAATAAAATTCTTATTTTTTCCGAAGGCAAAACCTATTGGCTTACTTTCAAACCAATTATAGACGCTTTTATCGAAAAAAAAGTGCCTTTTTCCTATGTGAGCATGGATATACATGATCCTGCACTCACCATTGACAGCCCCTATATGCTATCAAAATATGTTGGCTCAGGCAGTTCGGCTTTTGCAAAAATCGCAAATAGAAGTGCTCTTGTTATGCTTTCCACAACTCCAAATATAGGCTGCCCAAATTTCCCTATGCCAAGACCCAAAAATGTGCAATGCCTTGCCCATGTGTGCCATGCCATAGGCGATATTGCAATGTATCATAAAGGTTCACTGGATCATTATGATGCTGTTCTTATGACGGGCGATCATATTTTAGAAAGTGTTCGCACTTTAGAAAAACTTCGTAATTTGCCTGCTAAAGAATGTATTTCTCTTGGCTTGCCTTATTTTGACGTGCTTGCAAAAAATATTGTTAAAAAAGAAAAGCTTTCTGAAAACCCAACAATACTTTTGGCACCATCTTGGGGTGATAAAAGCTGTATAAGGCTTTGTGGCACAGATTTTATACATGAAATTGCAAAAGCAAATTATAATCTTATTATTCGCCCTCACCCTCATTCTTATAAAGCTGAACCTGAATTTCTTGAAAAATTAAAAGTTGAATTTTCTCAATATAAAAACATCTTATTTGATAATGATATTGACCCCAGTGCTTCTTTTCAAAAAGCAGATGTTCTTATTTCTGATAAATCTAATGTGCGTTTTGACTTTGCTTTATTGTATGAACGCCCTGTAATTTCAATTGATGCTCCTGTAAAAGATCTTGAACAATACGAATACGCTGATTTAGGCAAATGCTTTGAAGATAGTGTTCAAGAAGAATTAGGTGCTGTTATCTACCCCACAGGAAAATTTGATATTTTAGCTCTTATAAAAGAAAGCCTTGAAAAGCCATCTTCACACTTTGCAGCTTTTCGTGAAAAATATGTAGCCAACTTCCCTCATGCCGGCAAAGCCATTGCAGATTGGACTATTGCAAAAATAAGCACAAAAAATAATTAGTAAATTTTTTTAAAATTCAAGAGCATTATATGAATATTTTATTTAGCATTTTTATTCTTCCCATTATTATAGTTTATAAATATATTTTCTTAGTATTTGCTGCCTTTACAGAAAATTATGGTGTAGGGCTTATGTTTTTATCAATATTAAACGCCTTTGCTCTTCTTCCTATTTCACGATACGCCTCAAAGGTTCAAAAAAATGAAGAAGAAATTC
>CAYJHJ010000027.1:0-25495 GCA_964370095.1 uncultured Desulfovibrionaceae bacterium
CCCGCTTCTTGTGAGTGAGGATTTTGCGTCGAAGACCAAAATCTATATAAATAAAGCTTGGATAATTATAAAAAAATAAAAAAATATAAAGAAGGATAAAATTATGATGTTATTTTGCGAAAGCCATGAATGGGTTAAAATGGAAAATGGAATTGCAACAGTTGGAATCAGCGATTTTGCACAATCAGAATTAGGCGACATCACTTATATTGATTTGCCAAGCGTTGGTGCAAGCGTATCAAAAGGCAAAGAATTTGCTTCAGTTGAATCCGTAAAAGCTGCTTCTGACATCTATTCCCCTGTTGATGGTGAAGTTGTTGAAGTAAACGAAGCTTTAGAGTCTAACCCTGAAGTTGTTAATTCAGATCCTTATACAACAGGCTGGTTTGTAAAAATTAAAGTAAGTGCTGAACCAACAGGGCTTATGACTGAAGACGAATACAAAGCTAAAAACTCATAATATAATTTTGTTGAACTTCAACGAATTACCGGATTTATAAACCCACCCTATGAATTACAAGTTTCTTGGGTAAATTGCTTTTAACTTTTTAGTTCAAGTTATATTTGTTTTTTAAGGAGTGGGGAGTTTGAGGGGAGAAACTCGTTTTTTTCAAAAAAGCGTGGGTCTCCCCTCAAAAACACAAGGGAGATTTTATGTACTTTCAAGATGTTATATTAACATTACAGCAGTTTTGGGCAAAGCAGGGCTGTTTAATTGTTCAACCTATGGATTTAGAGTGTGGTGCCGGAACTTTCAATCATTCGACATTTTTACGAGTGATTGGGCCCGAGCCTTGGAATGCGGCTTATGTTGAGCCTTCAAGAAGGCCGACAGACGGACGGTACGGTGAAAACCCAAACAGGCTTCAGCATTATTTTCAGTTTCAAACAGTAATGAAACCTTCGCCACTTAATATCCAAGATTTATACCTTGAAAGTTTAGAGGCATTGGGAATAAACCCTGCCGAACAAGATATACGTTTTGTTGAAGACGATTGGGAATCACCAACACTTGGTGCTTGGGGGCTTGGCTGGGAAGTTTGGTTGAATGGCATGGAGGTTTCACAGTTTACATATTTTCAGCAAATAGGCGGGCTTGATTTAGACCCAATTACTGTTGAACTCACCTATGGGCTTGAGCGTTTAGTTATGTATTTACAAGGGGTTGACTCTGTTTATGACATTATGTGGAATGAGAAAGTGAGCTATGGGCAAATCTATCTGCAAAATGAAATTGAGCAATCCACTTATAATTTTGAAGTAAGTGATGCCGCAATGCTTTTGCAACACTTTATTGATTATGAAAAAGAATGTAATGTTTTGATAGAAAAAGCTTTAGTTATGCCTGCTTATGACTATTTATTGAAATCATCGCATGTTTTTAACTTGCTTGATGCAAGGGGTGCAATTTCAATTACCGAGCGAGCGGGTTATATTGGCAGAGTGCGTGCTATGGCGGCAAAAGTTGCAAAACTTTATTCAGAGCAGCGTGAAGAGCTTGGCTATCCTATGTTAGGCAACAGTTCTCAAGCGAAGTAAGGAGTGGATATGTCAGACTTTATTTTAGAAATAGGAACAGAAGAAATTCCTGCACGCTTTTTAGACCAAACGCAAGAAGAACTTATTTCAAGGTTTACTTCTGCTTTGAAAGAAGAAGGTTTGGGCTTTTTGGAAATGCAAAGTTTTGCAACACCAAGGCGTGCAACACTTTATATTAAAGACTTGGAAAATCAGCAAGAATTGAAAGAAGAAACCTTTGTTGGGCCTGCAAAAAAAATTGCCTATCAAGAAGACGGCACTTTGTCAAAAGCAGCACAAGGTTTTGCACGCGGGCATAAAGTTGAAGAAAAAGATATCTTTGTGCTTGAAACTGAAAAAGGCGAATACATAGCAGTAAAAAAACAAGTCGGCGGAAAAAAAGCGGCTGAAATCCTTAGTGAAATTTCACCTCAAATAATTCTTTCTTTGCCTTTTGCAAAAAGAATGAGATGGAATTCTTTCACTTTAGCTTATGCTCGCCCTATTCACTGGATTGTTGCCTTGCTTGATGAAGAAGTGCTGGCATTTTCTGTTGGCGAAATTAAATCTTCAAATACTACCTGCGGCCATCGCATACATGGCAAGAAAAATGTTGAAATAAAAAATACAAAAAGTTATTTTGATGTTATAAAAAATCAAGCTATTATGATTAATTCAGACGATCGTAAAGCATATATAATTGAAAAAGGAAATGAAATTGCAAGTGCACACAAAGCAAAAATCATCTGGAAAGAGGATTTGCTCAATGAAGTAAAAGGCTTGGTGGAATGCCCTGTGCCTTTGCTTGGTGAATTTGACTCTTCTTTCTTGGAATTGCCTAAAGAAGTTTTGTTGACAAGCATGGAATCTCATCAAAAATCTTTTGGCTTAGAAAGCGAAAATAATGAACTTCTTCCATATTTTCTTACTGTTGCCAATCTAAATCCTCTTGATGTTAATATAGTTAAAAAAGGCTGGGAAAGGGTTTTGCGTGCAAGGCTTGAAGATGCAAGATTTTTTTGGAAAACCGATACTGCTTTATTAGAAGAAAAAGGCTTTGAAGCTTGGCTTTTAAAGTTAGATAAAGTTATTTTCTTAGGTCCTTTAGGGTCAATGGGCGATAAATCACGTCGCCTTGAAAAATTAATGCTTGCTTTGGCTGAAAAACTTCAATTTAATAAAGTTTTGGCCGCTGAAGCTGGAAGAATGGCAAAGGCAGATCTTGTTTCTGCTATGGTGGGCGAATTTGATACTTTACAAGGTGTTATGGGCGGAATTTACGCACAAAAACTTGGCAAAAAAGATTTGGCAGATGCTGTTTCCTCTCACTATCTTCCGCTTGGCCCTGAAACTTCTGTGCCTGAAAATGATTACGCTGCTTTATTGTCCTTGTGTGATAAGGCGGATACTTTAGTAGGACTTTTTGGTTTAAACAGTGTTCCTACAGGCACGGCTGACCCTTATGCTCTTAGAAGAAATGCCATCAGTATAGCAAGAATTTTGCGTGATAAAGCATGGGCTTTGGACGTGGAAGAAATTTTTGAGCTTGCTTATTCATTTTATGATTCAAATATTAAATGGAAGCTTTCAAAAGATGAAGCCCTTGAAAAAATTATTGAATTTTATAATGCTAGGGTGAAAAACCTTTTCTTGACAGAAGGAAATGATCCTCTTTTTGTCGATGCAATTTTATCAACGCTTTCAAAGTCAAGCATGTCAGAAAAAGCAAAAAAATTAGAAGCATTGAAAGATTTTGCAAGTCATTCCGCTTATATCCCTACTGTGCAAAGCTATAAACGCATAACAAATATTATACGCAAACAAGCTGCAAATTATACTTTAAGTGATAAACTTTCTGATATAAAGCAAGAGCTTTTTGAAAACAATGAAGAGAAAAAGTTCTTTACTGAAATTGGTTCATACTATGATTCTTTTGGCAAAGCTTATCAAGCACAAGATTATGCAAAATGTTTTGAATTGCTTACTGAAATTTCGCCTTTTATTGATGAGTTTTTTGATAAAACAATGGTGATGGCAGAAGATGAAACAGTGCGTATTAATAGGTTGATTTTATTGAATATCACACTGAAGCCACTTTTACCTTTGGCTGATTTTTCTGCTTTGCAAATTTAAGAAAAGATAAATGTAAACAAAAAGCTCCTTGTGTTTCCATTTGGGAACAGCTAAGGAGCTTTTGATTTAAAAATACTTAAAGAATTAATAGGGTATACTTTCTTCAAAATAACTTTCTAAAAGCAAGTCTTTTAATGCTAAGGCCATTTTCCCAACTTTTCCATTTCCAACTTTTTGTTTACTGTATTCAACAATTCCAACGCAGGCAATAGTGCTTCCAATAGCTAAAATTTCATCGGCTGCCATGAGAAAATCTTCTGTTATATCCATTATTTCAACATTTCCTAGGAGCTTTGCCTTTTCAATAGCCAGCAAAACCGTTGTGCCAGCTAAGATGTTATCAAAAGTAGGAAAATAAAAAGTATTATCTTTGTATATTGCAAGGTTACAAATTGCAGATTCTGCCAAATGATTATTGCTGTCAAAAGAAAAAACAATATCAACTTCTTTTTCATTTGCCTCTAAAGCCATAAGAACATTGGGTAAATAATTTGTTGATTTGATTTTTGCCAAATATTTTTGCTTGACGGGAATATTTGATCGAGCGGCAGTTAGGCCTTTTTGCCAGAAAGTATTGTCCCGCGGCTTTTGTTCAGATGCAATGATGTATACGCTTGCTTCTTTGCATTCATTAGGGTTCACGCCAAATCCACCGCGGCCGCGACCTATTAAAAGTCTTAAGCTGCCATTATTAAAATCAGCTATTTGTGCTGTTTGTATGATAAGTGCCCTTAATTCTTCAAAGCTCATTGGGAGATTGAGTTGAATGGCTTGAAGTGAGGAGGCAAGTCTTTGTAAATGCTTGTCAAGGTTGATAATTTTCCTGTCTCGACAAGTAAGGGATTCAAAAACTCCGTCGCCTCGATGAACCAAATGATCGTCAAGCGCAATTAACAATGCGTGAACATCTTTGCAAAAGGCTTGTATAGAATGATTATAAAAGGCCTTTACTTGCAAAAGCCCCTCACTTTCAAGAGGAAGCTTTTTTAATTCACCAACATATTCGTCATACGAAAGAATTTTTGCCGAATCTTGCATAGTTTTGTTCATTTGCTTTTTAATTGTTTGCTGTTTTTTTGTCAGCATTTTTTTTGGCGATCTCACGAAGATCGGCTGTTATGTCAGATTCATCAATTATTTCACGCCCAAGCATTTCTTCCAGAACATCTTCCATTGAAACCACACCGGCAAGTCCGCCATATTCATCTAAAACTGCAAAAAGATGCTGCCTTGAGCCAAGAAAAGCAAGAAGAGTTTTATCAAGGCTTTGTGTTTCAGGAACAAAGGTGATTTCCTCTATGAGTGATTCAAGTGTAGCATCAGGGTTTTCTTTAGAATCTTCTTTTGAAAGATTTGTCATGTATTGAGCAACTTTTCGCCTTGGCAAAATGCCTATAATATCTTCATTATTTTCTTTATAAACAGGGATACGTGAAAATTGCCAAATTTTTTCTGAATGTAGGGCTTCTTTAAGCGGCATACTTGCGGGAAGAGAAAAAACCACTGTTCGAGGGGTCATTACATCGTATACAAATTTTTTATCCAGTGTAAGAATATTTGTTATAACAGTTTCTTCAAATGCTTCAATAACGCCTGATTTTGCAGACATTTTTGCCATAATTCTTATGTCTTCTTCAGTTGTTTCGGGCTTAGAATTATTTTTTGTTATAAAACCTGTTATGAGTGATGAAAGAAGAATAAAGGGCTTTAATATAAAGATTAAATATTTGAGAGGATACGCAAGAATGGTTGCAAGTTGAGCAGTATACATCACCCCAAAAGTTTTTGGAAGAATTTCGCCAACAATGAGAATAAGGAAAGTAAAACCAACAGTAAACCACACAAGGTTTTCAGCACCTAAAACTACTGTTGCCAAAGCACCTGCAAGTGCTGAACCTGCTGTGTTTGCAATGGTATTTAAGGTGAGAACAGCAGAAATAGGCTGGTCAATTTGTATGCGTAATTGATAAAGCAACTCGCCAACAGGGCGTTTTTGTTCCCGCAATTTTTCAATATGCGTCCAAGGCACTGAATAAAGCATTGCTTCTGTTGTGGAGCATAAAGCTGAAATGAGGGCTGCTAAAGAGACTGTAATAATTAAAGCTAGCATATGTTTCCCTTGTTTAGAGTGTGTTTTATTGTATTCTTAGTAGGATTAAACAGACGACTTTTAGTTTCGATAATTTGTTCGTGTATATATTTCAAAAAACCGTGAATAAAAATTAGTTCAGTATTTGTCTATTTTCAAACAAAGCTAAATTTTAAAGCTTCATTCTTCTTATTTTTAATTGATATAAAGGTTTTAATCAAGAATTATTTTTATATGAAAAAATGTATTATTTAAAAGTATTGGCAGCAAATAGTCAAGGACAATAGAAAGTAAGATTGACGAAAACTTAGCTTTATTTGGAAAAGATAAAAACATTGTGTTTCAAGCAGTGGCAAGTTTAATCTAGTGCTGATTTATTTACGTGAAAGAGCAAAAATTGTTATATCATCAGAAGCCTCAGTGCCGGCTCTAAATTCAAGAATTGAGTCATAAAGATTATCAATTAATTCTGAAACATTATTATCAGCGTGTTTACTCATAAAATCAATAAGCTTAGTATCAGAATAAAGCTTATAATCTTTATCCATAGCCTCAGTAACTCCGTCTGAATAAGCCAATAAAAGTTCATCTTTTTGCAAAGTATCACTGTAAACACAGTAATCTGTTCCTTCAAAAACGCCCACTACAGGTCCACTTAAACCTTCAAGTTTACGCACAATTTTTGTATTTCTGCTCACTATTAAAGGCATGCAGTGCCCACCATTTACGTATTCTATCCCTCCTGTTTTAGGATCGTAAATCATTATAAACAAAGTAACAAACATATTAGAATCGTTATGGCTGGCAAGCATTTCATTCACATTTGTCATGATAGATTTTAAATTTTCACCATAATATAAAGCATAGCGAATCAAAGTTACTGTCATTGACATAAATAAAGCGGATGCAACACCTTTGCCTGCAACATCACCAACTGCAAATGCATATTTTCCATTTTTCAATAGAAAATATTCATACAAGTCGCCACCAACTTCTTTTGCAGGTTCAAGAAAAAATGCTGTATGAAGCATGTCATTTTGTGGAGCGTTGTGTATAGAATTTAGTATATCAAGCTGTATATCACGGGCTGCATTCAATTCACCTTCAAGCCTTTCTTTTTTAGCTGTTGCTTCAATCAGATAGTTTATTTTTGCTGAAAGTTCGTTTGATAGATGCCTAAAATTATTTGCTAAAACACCAATTTCATCTCGCCTTAGAACAGGCAAAGATGCTGTGAATTTTTTTATTTCATCTGTTTGGCTTAAATCAATATGACGCAAAGCTTTAACCTTTCGAGTTAAATCTCGTAAAGGGCTTACAATATTATTTAATAGAAGCAAACTTACAAAAAGCGAAATAAAAATAATCACAAGGCAATAAGCTAAAAGCCTTCTGATAAATGCAATCCCTTCCTCGCTTAAAACGTCAAGTGGAGCTGCAAAAATCATTGTCCAACCCAAAGCTTCCAAATATCCTGTTTGCAAGAAATATTCTTGTTCATTAAATGTAAGAATTTCAGCTAAGCGAGCTTTCTCTCTTGCTCTTTCAAGAAAAGCTTTGGGGACTTGAACATTAGGAACTTCGCCTGATTGAGCTAAAGCTTTGTTATTATTGTCTAAAAGTAAAATGAAGGACTCTTTATAGAGCAGAAATTGATCAAACCTTTTTTGCACATTTTTTACTATGTTTTGCAAGGAAAAACTTTGAGAATTTTCAAAATCATGTATAAAAACATAACTCACAAGCAAATTAGCTTCGCCGTGTGCAGTGTATATAGGCAGAAAATAAAAAAGAACATGCTCTTCAACTTCATCAACGTAAAAAGTAAAAGTTGCATACTCTCCTGATTGTGAGATTTTTTCTTTTTCAAGCAGTTGTTTAAAAGTTCTGCCTCGTATATCACGCACATCGCTTTCTATAAAATTTTTAAAAGTTTCAGGCAAGTGAGCATTATTTTCTTTTACTAATACAGTAGGAAATCCATCAACGCTTGCATTTGAAATAATTCGTGAAATAAGTTTTTCTTTTGCATCAGCGTGTATTCCTTGGGCCAGTAAAATTGCAGTTATGTCTGCAAGGATATTTTTTGAATGTTTTACCAGATCACCCTTAAGATTAATAACTGCATTTACTTTATTTTCCAAAGAAGCAAGATAAGATTCAGAAATAATTCTAAATTCAGACTCAACATGATCTGAAAAATGCTCTTCTTGTACCTTAAGTGCATTTTCAGTTACATTTTGATAGGTTATATATAAAACCGGCAGTGCTATAAAGCATGAAGTCAGTATAACAACTAACACAAGTTTATGGCTTAATTTCATACAAACCTCTATTCACTAATATTAAAGCGTATAAGCTTTTTACGCAAGCCTTCGCGAGTTATACCTAAAGTTTCAGCTGCTTTTGTTTTATTTTCACTGTTTTCAAGCACATGTTTAATAATAAGTTTTTCCGCTTCTTCTAAATTCGTTGGTAAAGATGAATTATGCTGAAAAGGCAGCTTATTTTTTTCAAGTTCACTTTTTATATTTTCTTGTGAAGCTGTGTTTTTTTGGCTATATAAGTCTATACCGTTTTTTTGCAATTCATCAGCAACTTTCATTTGAATTTTTTGAGATAAGTCTGCAAATTCAACAGTTTGACTTATAGACAAAGCGGCAGCTCTTTCCATTTCATTATTTAATTCACGCACATTACCCGGCCAATCATACAGTAAAAAAGCTTTTTGAGCAAGCTCACTGATTTTCATGGTGGAGCGAAACATGTTTTTTGCATGCCTTGAAAGAAAATAATTTGCTAAAATAAGAATATCACTTGTTCTTTCCTTTAATGAAGGCAGTTTTATTTCAACGACATTTATTCTATAATATAAATCTTCCCTAAACTTACCTTCTTTAATTAATTGCTTAAAATCTTTATGACTTGCACTTATCAAAATGAAGTCAACAGGAACTTCTTTCACGCTTCCTACGCGAGTTATTTTTCTTTCTTCTAAAACTCTTAATAATTTAGCTTGGTTCACAAGGCTCATATCTGCAATTTCATCAAGAAAAAGAGTGCCTTGGTGTGCTTCTTCAAAAATACCTTTTCGTGCATTCACACCGGTTGCAACATTTTTTTCAATGCCAAACATTTCACTTTCAAATAAAGTTTCCGGAATTGCAGTGCAGTTCACAGCCAAAAAAGGCTCGCTTCTTCTGGCTGAATTATAGTGTATATTTTTGGCAATTACTTCTTTGCCTGAGCCGGTAGGGCCAAGGATCATTGTATTTATAGGTCTTTTTGCAATAGTAAGAGCTAAGTCAAGCTGTTTTTTAAATTCTTCATCTTGCCCTATGACCATATTTTTACTGTACTCTGATTGCAAGCCGGCTTCAAGCCTGATTTTTTGCTTTAGAAGAAGTTTTCTTGCTTCTTCAAGCACAATGTTTTGTTTTTGCAATGTTTCAATCAACTGATCTTTATGGTATTCACGAGCTGCAACTTTAACAAGCATAAGCCCAAAAGCTTCTGCCAATTTATTTATTAAAGGCGAAACCTCATGGCTTTGCGTTAGTGTGTATAACCGATCTTCGCTTGCAGTTCGCCCCCAAGCCAAGTCTTCACATAGTTTTATAAGTTCTTGCAAATAATCTTCAGACAGCATTTTAACCCTCTATTCTTTTATTTAATTCCCTGAATGAAGCGTAAAACTTCTGCAACAGGGCCTATAAGATCTTTTGGTATGTAGGCATTTTCACTTCCTGTTTCATACAAAGCCCTTGCCAGATCCACATTACGCATAACGGGAATGCCTTCTTCTTTGGCAATTTCAATCATTCTTTGGGCTAAAGCATCTTGCCCTTTTGCTAAAATTAAAGGTAATGGAGTTTTTTCTTCATCATAATCTAAAGCAATGGCAAAGTGGGTTGGATTTGTGATAAGCACCTTGGCTTTTCTTGTATTTCCAAGTGTATTTTGAGAAAGCATTTCTTGATGGATTTGCTTACGCTTGCTTTTGATAAGAGGATCTCCCTCACTTTCTTTGTATTCCCTTTTCACTTCATCTTTTGTCATCATATTTTGTTTTGTAAATTGAAAACGCTGAAAAACATAATCAGCAGCTGCAATTAAGCAAAAAACACCGGCAGCTTGCACAAGCATATCACTTATTGCACTTCCAATAACTAAAAGCACTGAATAAATTGAACTGGTTGGAAGCTTGAATAGAATGGGAAACATCTCTTCAAAAATAGAATAAACAACATAGCCGATAACAAAAACTTTAAGGAAGTTTTTTAGCATTTCAATAAAGTTTTTAACTGAAAAAACTTTTTTAAACCATTGTGCAGGGCTGAGGTTGCTTAATTTTGGCATTGCCCCTTCAGGTGCAAACAAAAAACCCACTTGCCCTAAGTTTGCTATAAGTGATGTTAAAACTGTAATCGCAACAAAAGGTATGCTTATAAGTGCAATATAGCTCACTATTGAAAAAAATACTATGGGCAAAGCTTCGTTAAAGGGTTTATTCATCATATTCATAGGAATTTCTGCCATAGTAAGCATATCAACAAAAAAACCCGGCCCTGCTACAAGCAGATAGAGAGCCACAGCAATTGTAGTTAATGCTGAGGGCACATCTTGACTTTTGGCTACTTGCCCTTTTTTCCGTGCATCTCTTAGCCTTTTCGCGGAGGGCTGTTCGGTTTTTTCATCACTCATAGTTTATCTCACTAACATTTCTTCAAGCATCAGAACAAAGCCATTAATTTCTTTATAAAGTTTAGGCATGAATGCCAAAAAAACTAAATAGTAAAAACATAATAAAAATGCAGTAAGCCCACTTTTAATTGGCATTGCAAGCACATAGACATTAAGCTGTGAGGCAAACCTGTTAACAAGGCCCAAGGAAATATCTGTCAATAAGCAAGCAACTGCAATTGGTGAAGCCAATAAAAGCATGGTTAGAAAAAGCCAGCTCATTTTTGAAGCAAAGAAAAGAGCTAAAGGAAGGTTGATGTTCATAGCCATAAATTCAGTTGGCGGAAAGATTTGATAAGAAGTATAGATAATTGAAAGATAGGTTAAAAACCCACCTGTTGCAAAAAATAAATACGTAACACTTTGAAAAAATAAACCACCAATAGGCGAAACTGTATCACCGCTTGAAATATCAGCACCCTCTGCTTGCGAAGCACCCCTTTGATTATCAATAAAAAAACCTGCACTTTGCACTGACCAAAAAAGCAAAGCCCCTAAATATCCTATTAAAAAACCTAAAGCTATTTCTTTAAAAATTAAAAAAGTCGATTCTAAGGTGAGGATTGAAGAAAAATCATTAATATTTGGGATATAGCTGAGAATATAATTGTGTAAAATAAGATAGATAGAACCCACCATAACCAAACGAAGCTGCCCTGTTACTACAGCAGTGCCTAAAAAAGGGGCAAGCATAACAATCACAAATAAGCGTGGCATGCCAATAAGCACAGCCATTATATGACGATAGATATCAAGTTGTAGTATAAGATCTTCTATCATAAATAACTCAATTTATAGAAGGTAAAATCTATCAAAAATTTCAGCACCATAGCGTAAAAGCTCATTGCCAATCATTCCACCCATTAAAAATAAAGTGATAGAAACGGCAATCAATTTTATGCCAAAGGTGAGTGTTTGCTCTTGTAATTGAGTAACTGCCTGAATAAGACTAATCAATAAGCCAACAACTGAAGCAACAATAATTGGGGGCATTGAAAGCATAAGCACCAAATATAAAGCTTGAACAGCAAATTCTATTGTTAGATCCATATTAAATCCTAATACGAGCAAGAGGTTGTACGGTTATTTCCGGGCTAAGCTCTTGGTAAGAAAGAACTGCAAGATTATAATGTTCACTCTCTATAAGGCGGCGAACGTATCTTCTTATATCCATACTTGCCATAAGTACAGGTTTTTGTGTGTGTTTTTCATAATCACCCGCTGCCTCTGTCAAGGCTTTTAGGAATGCTTTTGAAACTTCTGTATCCAGTGCCAAAAAAGCACCCGCTGAAGTTTGACGAATAGCTTTACGTATAGTTTCTTCTAAATCAGGGTCAATTAAAAGAGCCGGCAACATGTTTTGCCCCTTAGAATAAGCATAAGAAATCTGCCGCTTTAAGCCTGTGCGAACATATTCGGTAAGCATAACGCCATCTTTTTCTTTTTGTGCCCATTCTATCAATGATTCTAAAATAGTGCGTAAATCTCTGATAGAAACTTGCTCTTGAACGAGCCTTTGAAAAATTTCAGCTATTTTTTGCACTGGTAAAAGTCTGCTTGCTTCACACACAAGGTCAGGCGCTTTTTCTTCCATTTTATCAAGAAGATATTTTGTTTCTTGCATACCAAGAAACATTGATGCATGGCGTGAAAGCAATAAAGATAGATGATAAGCCAATATTTTTGAATGATCCATGCATGAAAGCCCTGCTCTTTCAAGAAGTTTTTGATGAGAAGAAGGGGCCCAAATGCTTTCCAAATCCGGCAAAAATTTATCTTTTATTATGGCATCAACACCAAGCATTTTTAAATTTTCAGGCTTTTCATTCACAAGCACAGCATCTTTTTCCAAAACACCGCCAGACATAGGAACTTCATTGATATAAAGCATATAGCTTAATCCTGAATGATGTGTAAGGCGTAAGTTAATTCCGGGGAAAGGCACGCCCAAATCATAATAAAGCACACGCCTTAAAGCTGCCAATTCTTCATTTAAGGAATTATAATTTAATTCTGAGCTTAGCTCATCCGAAACATCTAAAATAATAGGGACTGTTGGCAAAAATTCATCATGCTCGCCTGAAGGCTGTGCACTTTGCTTTTTCTGAACTGTGGGCGACATTACAGACTTTAAATCAGCCTGAGCATCACGCTCTTTAGGGGCTTTTGAGATACTTTCCAAAAGATAAGCAAAACCAACAAGAATTGCTGCCAATGTAAAAAGTTGAGGTTTTGGAAAACCCGGCACAAGAGCAAATAAAAATATCATGAACCCTGCCATCTTTATTGCTTTAGGTTGAGCAAAGAATTGCCCACCTACTTGTGCACCCACATCATCATCAGAATCACCTGAACGCGTGATAAGCACACCGGCTGAAATAGCAATAATAAGTGAAGGGATTTGTGAAACCAAACCATCGCCTATAGTAAGAATACCGTAAAGCTGTAAAGCTTCACCGGCTGTAAGCCCATTTTGGGTAATTCCAATCACTGTGCCGCCAACAATATTAACAACAGCAACAATCATTCCTGCAATACTGTCGCCTTTAACAAACTTCATGGCACCATCCATTGCACCATACATTTTGCTTTCTTGGCTAACACGATCACGAAGCCTTTGAGCTTCTTCCATATCAATAACACCAGCACGCATATCAGCATCAATAGACATTTGCTTGCCGGGCATAGCATCAAGTGTGAAGCGGGCACCAACTTCTGCCACACGTTCTGCACCTTTTGAAATAACTAAAAATTGTACAATGGTGAGGATTAAAAATACTACTGCACCTACAATAAAGTTGCCGCCAAGAGCAAATTCACCGAAAGTATAAATAATTTCGCCGGCATCTGCTTGAAGGAGGATAAGCCTTGTGGTTGTGATATTAAGCCCTACTCTAAAAAGGGTTGTAAATAAAAGCATGGTAGGATATGCAGAAAAATCAAGTGCAGTTTTAACATACATACACATCATCAACATAAGAAAAGACAAAGCCATGTTCATGCCAATAAGCGTGTCAACAAGTGGCGTTGGTAAGGGCATTATCATTAAAGCAATAACTAAAATAACAAGGCCAACTAAAGCAAGATCGCTGTGCCTTGAGGATGCTCCGACAATTTTTTTGGCTTGTACAAATATATTCATAATATTTTTCAGTGCTTATGCTATAAGGTTGTAGTATTGTTTTATTGAAGCTTCTGCCTCATTAAAACGTGAAGACTGCCACAAAGCCTCTGCCTTTAAAAGGTAAAGGTATGCATCTTGTTTTTTATAAACTCCATCGCCAATGGCATTTCTTAAAGCTTCAAGCGCAAGTTTATATTCTTCTTTTCTTATATAGACGACTGCAAGGTTTTTGTAAAGCCAATTCTTTTGTTTTTCATCTATTGCCAATTTCAAAAGAGCGCTAAATGTCTTTTGTGCATCATCATTCCTTCCCATACGCATAAGCATATAGCCAAGTGAGGAAAGGCTTTGATAATCAATAAGGCTAAAACCTTCTTTTTCTTTTTCTTCATGCCTATCCATTTTTGTTGAAAGGCTATGATAATCTTGTTCAAAAATTTCAGACATATTTACCCGCCAATCATAAGGTTTCTGTATGCTTGTAATAATTCTTTATTTTCAAGAACAGGCTTAACAATTTCATCTACAAATGCTTTAACTTCCGCATCTTGACTATTTTCAAATTTATTAGCAAAGTTAAGGAGTGTTTTATTGAAAACATCGGGGCGTAAACATTCACCATCGCCTATTTCAGGGGATAAAAACTTTTCTGAAATAGTTTTTAAATCTAGGTTATTAAAATGTTCAACCGTGGCAATTTCATTTGAACCGGTTGATGCTAGGGGCTTTGCTGTGGGAATATTTGAATTTGTTTGAGGTTTTACAAAACCTTGAATTCCGAAAGACGTGCTGAATAATTGAGTTTTTTCCATATCTCTTCCTCTAATATTTAGACTGTTATTCTATTATTTTTATAATTGTCATTTATTTTAGGTTATTCTTCTTTTATTTTTAAGCTAAGCTTCATTAAAAATTCAAACACATTTTCAATAGTTGCTGCAGTTATAGCTGCATGTTCAAAGCGTGATATTAAAAATGCTTTATTATTATAGAGCCCTGTAGTAAGGGGGAATGGGTGGTTATATTTATAATGACTAAGCTCAAGAACGCGTTCAGAGGCCTTTGTGTCGTATGGTTTTACGGGAATAGAAAGGTAAAGTAAAAGTTCACTCTCAGTCTTTTCAAAAGAAAAAAGCATAGCGTCTTCATTTTCACCTATAACTAGGCTTGCCATACCTTTTTCATTCAGTGAAAAAGAAGGCATATTCATTCGATTGGCAAAATTAGCAATTTCATTTTCAAGCATATATGCTCCGTAAATTATAAATAAAAATTTATTGATTTTCCATTTGATAAAGCCATTCATCTTCTCTTTCAATAGCTTGATCTACTGACATTTGAATAGCATCAACCACTTTTGCTCTTTCTTGGCCATTGTTAAAAATGGTCAGTGAAAGCTGCCTTGCCATTGTTTGTAATTCTTGCAGAAAAAAAACTTCTTGTTCGGGGTTTGCTAGATGAGAATCTGCTGCAATCTTGTCAATGCTTGAAGAAGATAAAAAACTTTCCTCTTTCATATCAAGCAGTTTGCCAAGTATTTGAAAGCCTGAATAAGGGCAAGTTGTAATTCCATACACTTCATTTAAGCGAGTGATAAATTTATCGCAAAGAACATGCGCACTTTGAAAAGCCCTTAATTCACCAAGGCTTGTGCTTACACTTTGTAGTTTTACTTTATCACTACTGCTTACATCGGCTGCCAAATCATTTGCAAGGGTTTTGTATAAAAAATCAAGTGCAAGATCAATTTTTCCGCTATAATGCTGATTGATATAGGCATAAACCTCTTTAGGGGCAAGAAATTCACTTACTGATGTAGTGTAAAGGCTTTGTGCTTCTTGCAAAGCATTAAATCTATTGTCTTCAGCTTTTGTAAGCTCAACTTGAATAGAGGTAATAATTTTGCCTTTTTCGTGCAGTTCAAGGGTGTCAAGTGTTTCTTCAAGAATTTTTAATAATGAAGGGTCAGCATGATCGTTTTTAAAATCGTCATGTGCTTGCTTTAAAAAAGCATAAGTTTCAGCGGAATTTTCAGATAGATTACGTGCTAGCTGCAATAAAGTTTGTAAATTAAGCATGCCCTTCATTGAGAGAATTGCATTTTTCAAATCAATGAATTTTTTAGCTTTATCACTTTGTTGCAGAATTTTAGAATAACGCTTGATAATGTCAGAGTCTTTTAACTCCATCACTTCTTTTTCTTTTCTTTCTTGCAATTCAAAATCTTCTGTTGTGTCAACAGCAAAAGTTAATTCTTCTGCACAATCGGCCAATAAAGACATGGGATCATCCGGCATAAAAACATTTTGCCCCATCAAAGTGCCTTTTGCTTGTGTTGTGAGGGAAGAAAAGCCAACTGAAGATGATTGTGATTGAACTGACTGGTTTTGAATATTAAAATCAATTACCATATTAATTCTCCAACTTTTTTTGCATTATTTTTATAATATGCAAAAAGCTTGCCGTTTATCACCTTTGAAATATAATTGACATCAAAAGCCAAAAAAAATGTAAATATAATCGATAAAGCTTTCTAAAACATAAAAATTATCAATAAAAAATATATATTATAGACTATAAAATAACATAAAGCTATTTTAGTGTCAATTCAAGAAAATGCACAAAGCATTTATACTAAACTGTTATAAAATATAAAAAAAATTGCTTACATATTTCATAAAAAAAAGAATTAACTTGCTTTTTGTAAAAAAAAATTGTATTTCTTTAGTATCTATTTTAAAGGCTTATAGTATTTCCCCTTTAGTTGCCTTAGGCATCAACAGCCTTTGAATGCCACTTTTTTTGGCACTGATAGAATTACTGCCAAAATTAAAATAAAGTTTTATATATTATAGCAAGTTATATAAGTTGGCATGCTTTATGCTTATTGCTTTGAAAGACGAACCTCAAACTAAAAAAAGGAAATTTTATGTCAATCATTAATTCAGCAAACTCAGTAAGCAAAACACAAAATTTGGATCTTGGACCTACAGAAAGTATTCAATTACAATATGCAAAATTGCAACTTCTTCTTTCGCAGCAAGCAAAAGAAAGTGCACAGTCGAATATGGATCTTATCACACAAAGCCAAGATGAGCAAAAAGCTATCAATGAATATATTAATAGTTTACGCATTTCACAAGCAAATTGTGAAAAAGCTCAAGAAGAAATCACTGCAAAGCAAAATGAAATTGACATTGTTAATGCAGAACTTGCAAAACTTGGCTTTGAAGGGAAAACTTCTGCTGAAATTGAAGCTATGTCAATAGAGGCACAAGCAAAGTATAATAAGTTGTCTGAAGAGCTTTCAACTTTGCAAAGCGAACTTGTGCTTGCAGAGGAAGCGGCAAATAGTTCACCAGAGTTTGTGGCTTTGCAAGAATCTTTAAAAACTGCCCAAAGTGCTTTGACAGAGGCACAAGGAAAAGCTTCAACTTCTCAAGCAGAGCTTGCAGCACTTAATAAATCCTTAGAGGAAAAAAAAGCAGAGCTTGAAGCATATGATGGATCTTCAACTATAGAGTCAAACAACTCACAAATTAAAGACTTAGATGCCCAAATAAAAGCATTAGAGCGCCAGGCACAAGAAGAACAAGATGCCATGAATGCGGCACAATCTGAAATGGATCGCTTGCAAAAAGATATTGACACAGTTGATTATTATAATAAAACCCAAGATGCTTTAATGGGTAATAAAAAAATTACCGATGCTAACGATTTAAGGGACACTAAGTTCTATGAATCTGTTAAAGCTTTTTTTAGTGCAAATGGCCTTAGTTTACCTTCAAAAGATATGACAGATGAAGGAAAAACAGGTTCACAAAATGCTCTTGCAGATTATCTTAGTAAAACTTTAAATACCTTCAAAGAAAAATTGGAAAAAGAAGCTGCTTCAGGCAACTATTCTGATGGCAGAACAAGAACTTCCACGCAAGAAAAACTTTATTTTATTGACAGTTATTTTGAAAGCTTACCCTTAGTTTTAAGCTCAAAAAAAATATCGGATGCCAATGATATTGTTGACACTGATTATTTTAGAGGCATTGAAGCCTTCCTCACAGCACATGGTTTAACCCATCCTTCAGAAGATCTGAAAAAGAATTGGCATAACGGAACGCAATATGAGCTTATGGATCAAGTGAATAAGACCATGAGTGATTATGCAAGTGAATGTAAAAAAGAATACAGCACTTATGAGTCAAGCTATAAAACAGCATTAAATAATAAAGCTGACTATGACAGCCAAATAGCTGATCTTAAAAAACAAAAATCTGACTTAGAGAAATCAAATAGTGATGTAAATACTGCAAAAGCAGCTATCGAAAAAGAGCTTAGTGACTTAGAAGGCGATGTTTCAGCAAAAGAACTGGAGTATAACAAAATTCTTGACTCTATAACTACAATGATAGCATCAGTAGCAGAGGCTCAAGAAGGTTTGCAAAAACTAGCATTAACAGACCCACTTTTGCAAAAAATTGTTACTCTTGAACAAGAAATGACTAATATTGAAACTGAAATGCTTTCAGAGCAAACAATCATAAGTAACGCCGCTGCCGCAAAAACTCCCGCTGGCGAACTTTCTAAGCTTGAGTTAGAAATGTCTGCTATCAAAGCTAAAAATCCTGGCCTCACAGATGAAATTATGAAATATCTGCAGGATAATAATTTGGTTATTCCGGCAAATGACCCCCCAACAACAGAAGACTATGAAATGATTATTGAATCATTAGAAAACTATTCAAGTCAACTGGGCACAAATACGCAACAACTTATGGTTTTTATCAATGACTTCTTGGGGCAATATAATTCATATCTTACGGGTGCAAATTCTACTATCAGTGGTTCAAACCAAACCTTACAAAAAATCATTTCAAATATGTAGGCTGTGATTATAAATTTAAGTCTACAATAATTACAAAACAATTTTCATAAGGAGTTATAAATGGCATTTACAGAAAAAGATCTGGCTCAACAAATTGCAATGTTTGCAGACTTAGAAGAAGCCTTCCAAAAACTTAATAGAGAGCAACAAATCCTTATAGAAAAAACAAACACAAGCCCTGAAGAAATGGCAAGAGAGCTTTCCTCACTTTCCCCATTTGAGCAGCAATTAGTTGAATTTGCAAAACAAGAAGCAAGTGCAGGGGCAGATGTGGCTCAAACGCAAGCGGCAACAACTAGCTCAAGGCCTTCTTCGGCTTCTGTAAGAAGAAGAGGAATAAAGCTCTAATTGGTATAGTTTTACTGCCAACTTTGTTTGCTCTTTGAAAAGTATCAAAAAAAATAAATAGTATTTTCAATCTATTACAAATAATGGCATACTATATGCATTTATCTTAATAAACAATAAAGAGGTTAAAGTTATGACTATCGAAGTAAGTAAAAGCACTATATTACAACAATTACAAGACTCTTATGATCTTGGCCCTACATCAAGTATTCAAGTTCAATTCGCAAAACTTCAACTTGCCTTGGCAGAATTTTCAAAATGTTCGGCACAAGATCAAATGGATGCTATTGAAGCATCTCAAACAGAGCAATCCAAAGTTTCAGCTATGCTTCAACAAGCAAGGCAATTACAAAGTGATGCCGGTGATAAAGGATCAACAACAATGCCGGCTGATATGGTTACCTATATGAAAAACAACAATCTTGCTTATAGCACAAAAAAAGGTGATAATGTGCATAATAAAGATGAATGGGAAATTGCCATACAGTCTTTGCAAGCTCATTTAGAGCAATTAGGCACAGCAACACAGCAACAAATGGTGCTTATCAATGATTATATGGGGCAATATAACTCATATCTGCAAGGCGCAAACACTTCAATCAGTAATTCAAATCAAACTTTGCAAAAAATTTCATTGGGTTAATGATAATCTTTTCTTTACAGTTTTTATCCAATTAATTTTATCCAATTAATTCTATTCAAGGAGCCTTATTATGTCATACACCGAAAAAGATATGGAAAGACAATTTGCTGAATTTCAAGCAATAAAGGAAGAATTTAGTCGCCTTACAGAGCTTAATGATTCTCTTTTAAAAAAATCAGGTTTCTCTGTTGAAGATATTAAATTTGATTTTGGAAACCTTTCAAAAGAAGAAGATGCACTTGTTGCCATTGCTAAAAAAGAAGCAGAAGAATCTGCCACAAACCCACACGTAAAAACAGCAAGCTCTTCAGCAAGCACACGTAAAAATATTGTACGTGGATAATATTAAATTACAGTAACATATAATTCTATGGGGGAAACCATGTCTATGAAAGAATTTAGTCAAGAAGAAATAGATGGAGCTTGTAAAAAAGTAATTTCTGAAGGAGGGGTTCTTAGCGATGCACTTGGGATAGACCCTAAAACTATTGAAGCAGGATACTCAATAGCTTATAAATATTTGCAAGTTGGTAACTATAAAGACGCTGAACCACTTTTTCAAGTGCTTTGTTTATATGACAATTTAGATCCAAGATTTTCTATGGGCTTAGGGCTTTGCCGTCAATCAAGGGGTGATTTTTTCCCGGCGGCGGATGCTTTTATGGCCGCTTCAATCACTTCATTTATGAAAGATCCTCTTCCGCTTTATAATATGGCAATTTGCTTTTTGAAGCTGGGTAAAAAAGATGATGCTATTTTGGCTTTAGAAAAAGTAGTTGAAATTCCAAAAGAATCTGCTACACAACAATTAATTTCTACTTGTGAAGAGTTGCTTGAAAGCATCAAAAAGTAGTGAGGTTTTTATGTCAAGCGAAATTCAAAACACAACAACTATCGATTCTGCCACACAATCTCTTTTATTACAAGTTACTGAGCAGATTTTTGCTTCCTTGAATAAAGATCTTACTCCTGAACAGCTGGCTCTTCTTACTACGCAGTTTTCACAGCTTCCCGGTTTTAGTTTTAAGGCCACACCGGATTTAGAAGCTCCAACAGTTACTGCTGATTCACTGGCAGCAGTTGCATCTTCATTGGAATCTTTATTAGAAACTCTAAACTTCAAAGAAAGAAAACAAGCTGTGAATGATGGAATGAATGCCATTGAACAAAGAAGTAAAGAAAGAAAAGAATACTATGAAGAAAAGATAAGCAAACTTCAAGAAAACATTGAAAAATCAGGTTGGGATAAATTTCTTGACGGATTAAAAACAGCCTTTAAATACATTGGTATGGTAGTTGGAACTATTGCTGCTATAGCAACAATGGCAACAGGTTTTATGACAGCAAATCCACTGATGGTCGCTGGAGGAGCAGCCTTGCTCTACCTTAGCATAAACAGTATTGTTTCTGATGCAACAGATGGAAAAGTAAGCCTTGGGGCTGGTGTTGCTGAAATTGCAAAACTTTGCGGTGCAGATGAAAAAACAGCCCAATATATAGGCATGGCTTATGAGTTGTTGGCAACAATAGTTGCAGTTGCCGTAACACTTGGAGGTTCAATAGGCACAGCAACTTCAACAATTGCAAACACAGTTTCACGTTTTGAGCAAATAGCAGCTAATGCAAATAAAGTTGCCTCTATTACCAATGCAGTTGTTCAAGTAGGAAGCGGAGCTACTCAAATAGGTGCTGCTGTACGTGAATATGACAAAGCTGAGCAACAGGCTTTTATCAAAGAAATTGAAGCAGTTTTAGAGCGAATTCAGCAATCAGAAAATATGGATTTAGATTTTATAGATACAATCCTAAAACAAGTAAATGAATTGATGGAATCAGTAACCGACATGGTTAATAATTCTATTCAAACAAAAATTGCAATTCAAACATCCTCACCTGTTATGGCATAGGATAATAAATATATTTAGTTTTCAATAGCAAAAACAGGTATAATAGAAAAGAGAGAAAATTATGTTACAAATTCAATTTAATTCTTTAACAAATCAAATTCAAATAGGCAACGAAACTTTAAGTAAAGAAGACTTAAAAGGTGTGATTTCTGATGATGCCATAAACCTCTTTTTTGCATTGGCTGAAAAAAAATTCACTCCGGGTAACGGTTTAAACTCTATTGGAATAGATGGCTATGGGCTTTCACTTCCCGATGGCGATGTTGATGTAAGTGCCTTTCTTGCTTTGCCTTCACCGGGGGCTGCACTTTTAGCCCTTGTTACTGAAGCAAATGCCGAAAGTAAAAAAATGAGCCAACAACTGGCTTTTGAAAAAGGTTTACAAGCTGTTGATAAAATGAAAGAAGAAGCGGAATCAATACGTTCGAATGCAATTGTTCAATGTGCTATGGGCTGTGCTTCAGGTTTGGTTAGTATTGGTTCAGGCGTAGCCGGTGGTTGTTTGGCAACAGGGGCCGGGCCTCTACTTAAAACAACTAATGCTGGGGGTGAGGTAGTTCAAAAATACTCCACTCAACAGCTCAGTGCTCTTTCAACTTCCGTAACAACAAGTATAGGTGGTCTTACAAGAGTCAATGATTCTATTGCCGGCATGCTTAACTCATTTGCTTCAGCGGAACAAAAAGAAATGCAAGCAGAGGCTGAAATGTTTAGAAATCTTCGCGATAGTCTTAAAAGTTTGGTTGATAACTACAATCAGGTGATTGCAAAAGCTCTCTCCACCACCGATTCACTTCAGCAAAGCACAAATCAAGCACGCACAAAGATAATGGGCTAAGCAAAAAATATAATAAAATAAACTATAAAGGTTGTGCTATGAGTGAAGATATTTTAGAATTATCAGACAATCAAATACAAAATATTATTAATGTCATACTTGAAGGAAAGCCTATCGCAGAAGTGGTTGACTTTCCACAAGAATCTTTAGAAAGTGCCTATTCATTCGCTTATCAACATTACACAACAAAAAATTATAAAGAAGCAAAAAAAATATTTAAACTCCTCACTCTCTATGATCATTTTGATTCACGCTTTAGCATGGGCCTTGCAGGCTGTTATCAAGGTTTGGGGGAATATGAAAAAGCTATTGATCTTTATCAAGCAGCTGCGATAGCTGAAGGCTTAGCTGACCCCACCCCCTTATACTATGCCTCACTTTGCTATATAAACCTTGGAAAGGTTGAGGAAGCAATTGTTGGGCTTGAAGGTGCTGTTTCAGTTGGTGAACTTTCAAAATATACAGAAATACGTGAAGCAGCAAGAAAGCTTCGCGACTTATTAAATGAAGCAAAAAAAACTTAGGTTTAACATCCTAAAAGAAGTAAGCCTATGAATATTTATGATGATTTTATAAAAGCTTTATGCAATGAAACAAAATGGAAAGAACCTAAGGTTCAAGAAAATAAATATCATTACTTTGACCTTGTAGGGAAAAATAATGAAGAGTATAGGCTTGAATTGTTCACACCTGAGAACACATTACTTATTATGCAAGTAAAGCTTGCAACTTTGCCAAATAACGCATCTGAAAAAAATGAGCTTTTAGATGATTATGCAAAAAGGCAGGTTGCAGTTTGTAAAACAAGAACCTCAATCCTCACAGTTGACAGTAATACTATACTCCTTTATAAAAAAGAAGTAATGCATGATATTCAAGCACTTTTAAAGGTAACTTCATTATTTCTAAAAGATGTTGACTGGTGGTTTAGCAATAATCAAAACTTAACTTCAAGCCAAGAATTGAGTTTTTCAATGTCTTGGAAAAAATAGTTAATAAAATATTATAATAAAAGGTGTATGATTTGTTAAAGAAAATTATTATTACAGTTATTCTTACACTTAACTTTTTCACAAAAGCGTATGCCTTTAATGAAAATCAAAGTTTTAGCTATTACGCTGAAGAGCAACAGCTTTCTGAAGTGCTTAGCTCTTTTGCACGATCACAGCACCTTGTGCCAAGCTTCAGCCAGCAAATTTCAGGGACTTTAAGTGGGAAATTTGAAAATGTTCCTGCCAAAGACTTTTTGAACTCTATGCGTGAAGCCTTTGGAATTGCATGGTATACTTCGCACGACATGATTTATTTTTATAATCAAAATGAAGTGCAAAAAGCATTTATCACTACAAAAGTTATTCCTGCAAAAGAATTGCTTTCTATGTTGCAATCAACTTCAATTATTGCAAAAAATCTGCCCATTGAAGTTATGCCAAACAGTGATATGCTTGTAGTGAGTGGCCCCCCAAACTATCTTGCACAAGTGCAAAGTGCTATAACAGCTTTTGAATCGGCACAAACTTCAAATTTTGTGATGGAAGTTTTTCCTTTAAAATTTGCTTGGGCTGATGATATCAGTATCACAAGCATGGATACGCAAATCACAATTCCCGGCATAGCAAGCATTCTAAGGGCAATGGTTACAGGCTCAAACTCAAGCCCAAGCACAACAACACAGCTTCCAAGCACTGTTCCTGCTCTTTTAGGGCAGGGGCTTTCAGCAAATGGGCAAGCAAGTTCTGTTGCACAAAGCCCACAACCTCTTTCACAAAATCAAAGCCAATCACAAGCTGCCGGCCCTATTAATATGGTGAATATTATTGCAGACCCACGTGTGAATTCAGTTATTATTACTGATGCAGCCTATAGAATGAGCTATTATAGACAAGTTATTGAAGACCTTGATAAACCTGTTGAACTTGTGGAAATTCATGCGGCGATTGTTGACATAGACAGTGATTACAACAGAAATCTTGGTGTTGATTTTCAAGGTTCTATAGATCTTGGAGGCGGTGAAACTTTAGGAGGTTCAAGCTCAGGACAAGCAGGCACTATTCCTCTGCCAAATCCGGGGGATATTGTTTCAGGCGGGCTTTCTACCACCCTTTATTCACTTGGTTCAGAATTTTTTATTGCACAAGTTCAAGCACTTGAGCAAGATAATGCGGCACGTATTTTAGGAAAACCTTCAGTTCTAACCATGGATAACGTTCAAGCAACTTTAGAGAATACAAGCACTTACTATGTTGAAGTGGGTGGAAAAGACGTTGCGGATCTTTTTAAAGTTGAAGCGGGAACTATTTTAAAAGTAACTCCGCATATAATTAATCATCCGGATGAAAGTCAAAGCATAAAACTTGTGGTTAATGTGCAAGATAATCAAGGGGATGACAGCTCTACAACAGCAGTTGGAGCCTTGCCCCCTATCAAGCAAACAAAAATTAATACTCAAGCTATTGTAAATGAGGGGCAAAGCCTTCTTATCGGGGGCTATTACTATGAGCAAACCAGTGAGGGAGATAGCGGAATTCCCATTATAAAAAATATTCCTTTATTAGGTAATCTTTTTAAATCAAGCTCAAAGAAAACACAAAAAATGGAAAGGCTGATACTTATAACACCTAAAGTTGTTCGGCTTAATGAAGAATATCAAGTGCCTGAAAGGCTTGATGAAAAAAGTTTCAGCCGCACCCCTACACAAGCACATTATGAAGAAAGAATCATTGAACAACAAGCCACCGGCTCTGGCTGTTCAAGAAAAACCGGTCCTAAAAATCCAACTAATTAAGGACTATTATGAGCAAAGCAGATATTTATCTTTATATATTTTCAGGGCCTCACCTAGGGGCTAAAATTGCAATTAAAGAAGGCAAACACATTATCGGTTCTGATGATGGGGCAGATATTATCCTTTATGCTCAAAATTCTTCTAAAGATTTTGCAATTATGCCTAAACACGCATTGCTTACAGTTTCACCTAGTGTAAGTGATCAAAGTTCAAATATAACTTTAGGCAATAATTCGGATGAAAAGCTTTTACAGAATGATTTTTTAGTTACATTACATAGCCTTGAAGGTGCAATTTCTCTTGAGCACATAAGTGAAAGAAAAGATGAACTTACACTTGAGCAAGGCAAAGCCTTTTATCTTTCTTCCACTTGCATGGCTTGGAATTACCCTGATGTTATTCAAGAAAGCCTTCTTCCGCAGCTTGCAAAAAATATTAAAGAAGAGATAAAGGATGAAAATAATATTGAAAGAGCCTCTTCTGTT
>CAYJHJ010000028.1:0-9270 GCA_964370095.1 uncultured Desulfovibrionaceae bacterium
ACATTCGCCATTCGAACCGTTGGAGGACAATGCAAGTCGCTTGATTTTATCAAGCCAAACCGTTTAGATGCACCAACATCTAAATTTGCAGTTATAGGACGTATGGCTTTGGAAGTTTTGTGTTTCCGTTCTTTATTCAGAAACACAAATGCAGTACGTACTGAAATTGACGGCGTGCCACGCCTAACATATTATTCTTCCAAATTTTTATGGCTTTTCGCATTAATTTTCCATTATTGCTTCTTGTTAATTTTATTTCGTCATATGCGTTTCTTTTTAGAACCGGTTCCATTTTGCGTAAGTGCCCTAGAATTTGTTGACGGCATTTTCCAAATCGGCTCTCCAAGATTTTATATGACAAATGCTCTTATTGTAGCAGCTTTATCTTTCTTGATTCTTCGCCGTTTGATGAATCCAAAAACACGCTATATTTCTTTAGCAAATGACTATTTTCCTCTTTTCTTGATTTTCGGAATTGTTTTGTCAGGAATTTGTATGCGTTATTTTGATAAAGTAGATATTGCTCAAGTAAAAGTATTTACAATGGGTCTAGTTACTCTAAGCCCTGTTTCAGGGGAAGGAATAGGAAACATTTTCTTTGTTCACTTAGCTTTTGTTTCTGTTTTATTTATGTATTTTCCTTTCTCTAAGCTAATGCATGCTTTTGGCGTTTTCTTTTCACCTACAAGAAATCTTCTTTGCAACACAAGAGAATATCGTCATATCAATCCATGGAATCCACCTAAGAAATACCACACTTATGAAGCGTATGAAGATGACTTCCGTGAAGCAATGGCTGAGGCAGGCTTACCACTTGATAAACCCCTAGAAGAAAAAAGCTAAGGGAAAGTAAATGCTCGCTTTATTTTTATAAAGCAAAACAATATGGAGAAAACTATATGTCAACAATGCCTACGCCAAATGAACTTTTGGCTCAAAGCCCTGACTTTCCCGAAGAAAGCTGGTTTGACACAAAGCCGGAAATAAAACCGGGCAATTTTTGCTATCCTGCAAAAGTTGATATTATGGAAAACCTTGGAATGCCAAATCCGCATCTTTGGAACCCCGAAGAAGAAGATTGGCACTTACCTGATAATTGGGAAGAAATTATCTATAACGGACTAAAAGCACGCCTTGAAAAACATCGTTCACTTAAAGTATTTTTAGATACATGCGTTCGTTGCGGTGCTTGTGCCGATAAATGTCATTTCTTTTTGGGCACTAATGACCCAAAAAATATGCCTGTTCTTCGTGCTGAGCTTCTTCGCTCTATCTATCGTAAAGACTTCACTTTAGCAGGCAAACTTCTCGGAAGAGTTGCTGGTGCTAGAAGCTTAGATAAAGAAATCATCAAAGAATGGTTCAACTACGCCTATCAATGCACTGAGTGCCGTCGTTGTTCACTCTATTGCCCATATGGAATTGACACAGCTGAAATCACAGCCATAATTCGTGAATTACTTTATGAATTGGGCCTTGGTATCAACTGGGTTATGGAACCTGTTTCAAACTGTAATCGTACAGGTAACCACCTTGGAATTCAACCGCATGCTTTTAAAGAAATTGTTGAATTTTTATGCGATGATATTGAAGAAATTACAGGTATAAGAATTGACCCTCCTTTCAATGAAAAAGGGCATGAAATTCTTTTCATTGCTCCTTCAGGCGATGTTTTTGCTGATCCGGGCATCTATACCTTCATGGGATACTTAATGCTTTTCCATGAACTTGGATTAGATTATACTTTATCCACTTATGCATCTGAGGGCGGTAACTTCGGTTCATTCGTTTCCTTTGATATGGCAAAAAAACTCAATGCCAAAATGTATGCAGAAGCTGATGGCGTTGGTTCAAATTGGATTTTAGGCGGAGAGTGCGGACATTTGTGGCGTGTTGTTAACCATTATATGGCAACATATAATGGCCCTGCTCCTGCTCATATGGTTCAACCGGTTTCACCAATCACAGGCACAGTCTTCCACAATGCAGCCTCCACTAAAATGGTGCACATTGCTGAATTTACAGCTGACTTAATCAAACACAACAAACTTAATCTAAAACCTGAAAGAAATAATCATATCATAACTACTTTCCATGATTCATGTAACCCTGCTCGTGCTATGGGCTTATTAGATGAACCACGCTATGTTTTGAATGCAGTTTGCAATAATTTTGTTGAAATGCCTGACAGAACTATCCGTGAAGAAACTTTCTGTTGTGGTTCAGGTTCAGGCCTTAACACAGAAGAAATTATGGAATTACGTCTTCGTGCAGGTTTCCCACGCGGTAATGCACTTAAATATGTTCAAGATCAAAATGATGTTAACTGGATGGCTTGCGTTTGTGCGCTTGACCGTGCAACCTTGCTTCCTGTTGCTGATTATTGGGCACCTGGTGTTACAGTTTCAGGCCTTCACGAACTTGTAGCGAATGCACTTGTTATGACAGGTGAAATTCCTCGTACTTTAGATCTTCGTCAAGAAGATTTGGAATACCCTGATCCTGAACCTGAAGAAGAAGCAGTTGAAGAAAACCAAGAAGCACCTGTTGAAGCTCAAGAAGGAGATGAATAGTATGTATAATTCAAAATACGTTATAACAGCTATTATCCTTTTTGTTGTTGTGATAACAGCACCTTTTTGGATAAATTTCGGCTCAGATAAATACGAATATCCTAAAGTTTCCCTCCCACAAGGGCCGGGCATGGAAGAATGTATTGAAGATGTTCAATTTATGCGTTCTGAACATATGGCATTATTAAATGAATGGCGTGATGAAGCTCTTCGTGAAGGCAACAGAGTGTATGTTTCATCAACAGGCAAAAAATGGGAAATCAGCTTACAAAATACTTGTATGGAATGTCATGCAAATTATGATGATTTCTGTAAAAAGTGCCACGACACCAATAGTGTTGATCCATACTGCTGGTCATGCCACATTCAGCCACAAGGTAATTAAGGGGTATATACATGAAAAGAAGACACTTTCTTAAAGTGGCTGGGATTTCAAGCTTTGCCCTTCTCGGTGGCATTTCCACAGCCCAAGCCCAAGTTGCACCAAAAGGTGCTTACTATACTACAAATGAAAACGCCATAACAGCAAAACGTTTTGCAATGGCGATTGATACAAGAGCTCTTGATGAAGTAACTTTGAAAGACATTATGGATGCCTGCCATAAAGGGCATAATGTTCCAACTTCAATTCCTGCTCCTCAAGATGTAAAGTGGATTTGGCCTGAAAAATATAAAGGCTCTTTCCCTGATGATCCTGATTATCAAACACTTCCTGATGATGTAAAAGCAAGAAAATATCCGCTTTTATGTAACCATTGTGCTAACCCTCCTTGTGTGCGTGTTTGCCCAACAGGTGCTACATACAAAACAGAAAGCGGTATTGTTACTATGGATTATCACCGTTGCATAGGTTGCCGTTTCTGTATGGCAGGTTGTCCTTACGGTTCACGTTCTTTCAACTTCAAGGATCCACAACCTGAATTGCAAGAATTGAATGTGGAATATCCTGCAAGAACTCGTGGTGCAGTTGAAAAATGTACTTTCTGCATTGAGCGCTTAGAAAAAGGATTAATGCCTTATTGCGTTGAAGCTTCAAACGGTGCAATCACTTTTGGCGATTTAGAAGATCCTGATTCAGCTGTTCGTCAAACCTTGGCAAACAATTTTGCTGTTCGCCGTAAACCAACATATGGCACTGATCCAAGTGTCTACTACATTATCTAGGAGCCCGATATGTTAGAAAAAGTTCTTAAAGGCTCACCAAGATATTATATTTGGCTTGCCTTTCTTATGTTGATTATTGGCTTTGCAGGTATTGTGTATATTTTCCAACTTGTTTATGGTATGGAAATTACAGGTCTTTCAAGAGATGTTTCTTGGGGCTTTTATATTGCACAGTTCACCTATTTAGTTGGTGTTGCAGCTTCTGCTGTTATGCTTGTTTTGCCTTCTTACTTTCACCACTACAAAGAATTCAAAAGAATGATTATTTTTGGCGAATTCTTAGCTATCGGTGCTGTTATAATGTGCGTTCTCTTTATCGTTGTTGATATTGGTCAACCGCATAAAGCAATGAATGTTGTTCTTCACCCAACCCCTCAATCAGTTATGTTTTGGGATATGATGGTGCTTTCAGGCTATCTTATTATCAATGCTGTTGTTGGCTGGGTAACCTTAGAAGCTGAAAGATACAACGTTCCTCCACCAAAATGGATCAAACCTGTTATCTACTTATCAGTTTTCTGGGCATTTGGAATCCACACAGTAACAGCTTTCCTTTATGCCGGTATTCCTGGCCGTTACTATTGGTTAACAGCTATCATGGCTGCAAGATTCTTGGCATCTGCTTTTTGTTCAGGGCCGGCAATTCTCTTGCTTCTCATGCTTGCAGTTCAAAAGCTCACAGGCTTCAATCCAGGCAAAAAAGCAATCAAAACTCTCACACTCATTATCACATATGCTCTTGCTTTGAACGTTTTCTTCTATTGCTTAGAGTTATTCACAGCTTTCTATTCAGGTGCTGCAAGCCACTATGCGCCGATTAAGTTCCTCTTTGTCGGTTATGGAGGAGAAGGTTCATGGATCAATGGTTGGATGTGGGCTGCTGCTGTGCTTGCTATCGGTTCGCTTATTCTTCTTATGCTTCCAAGCACACGCAATAATGTTCAACTTCTTCCTTATACCTTGATAGCACTTGTTATTGCTTCTTGGATTGATAAAGGTTTAGGTTTGCTTGTTGGTGGTTTCACACCAAATCCTTTCAAAGAAATAACAGTTTATGTTCCAAGTTTTGCTGAAATTGTGATTTCACTCGGTATATTTGCTGTTGGTGCTTTAGTGGTATCAATTCTTTGGAAAATTGCCCTTGAAGTAAAGAAAGAAGCTAAAACCTTTGACTATGTTGATTAAAATTCATTCTTAGCATAATCAATAATAATTTGTTATAAAAAAAGTGGAGTCAGAAGGCTCCACTTTTTTTATGTATTTGAAGAAGAATTTAACTCTTTACGTCTATTTTAGGGCAAAAATCATTCATTTCACACTCTTTGCATAATGGTTTTTTGGCATCACACACATGCCTGCCAAACCAAACCATTTTATGATTAACATTCCCCCACTCTTCTTTTTTAAAAAGCAAAAGCAAATCTTTTTCAACTTTATCAGGATCAGTTTCACTTGTAAGCCCAAGTCTATACACAATTCTTTTCACATGTGTATCAACAGCAATTCCTAAATTAATACCAAAAGCTCCGCATAAAACACAATTTGCTGTTTTTCTGCCTAAACCTGGAAGTTTTACCAGCTCATCCATAGTTTGAGGAACAATATCATTGTATTCACTTGTTATAATCTTTGCGGCTGCGATGATATTTTTTGCTTTATTATGATAAAAACCAGTTGATTGTATATATTTTTCAAGCTCTCCTAAATCAGCTTTTGCAAAGGCTTGAACATCTTTAAAGCGTTCAAATAAAGCAGGGGTAACCATGTTCACCCTTTTATCAGTGCATTGTGCAGCAAGCACTGTTGCAACTAAAAGCTCCCAAGGAGTTGTGAAGTTGAGCAAAGTTTCAGGGTTTTCATAACGCTTATTTAATAATGCTATCACTTGTGCCGCTCTTTCAATTTTTTGTTTTTTCGGCAAAGGCTTTGTTGTTTTACTTTCTTTATTGGAAAGTTTATTTTGTGAAATTGGAGATTTAGTCTTTTTTTCTGCCATAGTTAATACCTTTTTGACTTATAAATAAAATATTGCATTTCTAAAAATAATTTTATATAATTATTTAATATTATAACTAACTTTAACATATATTTAATTTAAAATAAAGGAAGAATAAAATGATACATATTTCAGGTTCTATTGCCTATGACAGGATTATGACTTTCCCCGGAAAATTTGAAGAACATATCCTTCCTGAAAAACTGCATGTTTTAAATGTTTCTTTTATGGTTGACAATGTGGCTGAAATGCGTGGCGGAACTGCAGGAAATATTGCTTATAATCTTGGGCTATTAGGCGAAAAACCTCAAACATATTCTTCTGTAGGAAAAGATTTTTCCACCTATGCAAAAGCCTTTGAAAAACTAAGTATTCCTTTAGACAATATCTTTGTAGACGAAAGCAACTTTACGGCTTCTTGCTATATCACCACAGATTTAATGTCAAATCAAATTGCTGCTTTCTCACCTGCTGCTATGTTAAATAACCTCAACCCTGCTTTCTATCCTGAAATTGACTGTGAAAATGATTGGGCAATCATTTCACCGGGAAATTTAGATGATATGATTTCACTTGCTCGTTATTATAAAGAAAAAGAAGCCAAGCTTATTGCCGATCCGGGGCAGCAAATTATTGTTCTTCCGCATGAGCATTTAGAAGAATTGATTAATGCTTCCAATATATTAATTGGTAATGATTATGAAATTTCTCGTATTTGCAAAATCCTTAATGTTACACTTGATGAATTAAAAGAAAAAGTTGATTACATTATAACAACATACGGCGAAAAAGGTTCTTCAGTTGATTGTAAAGAATATGAAAAAAAATATATGATTGATGTGGTTGAAGCTGAACAAGTTATAGATCCTACAGGTTGCGGAGATGCCTATAGAGCAGGACTTTTAAAGGGCTTGCATAATGGATTAGACATTATCACATCTGCTCAGCTTGCTTCTGTTGTGGCTTCCTATTGTGTTGAAAAAAATGGCACGCAAGAACATGATTTTACAAATGCTATGTTTATTGAAAGGTATATAAAAACTTTCGGAACATTTCCTTTATTAAAAATTTAATTATTACATTCATTATCAAGCTTAGAGCATAAATTAATTTTATGCTTTAGGCTGATTTTATTTGGCAAAGGCAAAACATGAAAACAAGTATGGGTATAGCGGCGCTTTTATTGGCAATGAGCATGCTTATCTCACGCTTTATGGGCTTAATTCGTGATAAAGTTATTTCTTGGGAATATGGAATAGGTGCTGATGCAGACATCTATTTCACAGCCTTTGTTATTCCTGATTTCATCAATTATTTACTTGCCGGCGGTTATCTTTCCATAACTTTAATTCCTTTTTTAACAGAAAAATTTGAAAAAGAAAAACAATCATCGCTTGATATTCCATTTTCTAAAAAAGACAGCTGGAAATTTTTTAATACTGTTTTTACATATGCAGCCCTCTCAATAACAACACTCACTCTGCTTGCATTTATTTTTTCAGAAAATTTATCGAAATATATTGCCCCAGGTTTTAGCCTTGAAGAGCAAATTCGGCTTGCTTCTTTTTTGAGAATTATTCTTTTTGCACAAGTTTTCTTTTTATTAGGGGCTTGTTTTACTTCGCTTTTATATATACGCAAACAATTTTTAGTTCCTGCACTTATTCCTTTGATTTATAACGGATTTATTCTTTTATTTGGAATTGCCCTACCTAAACTTGGGCTTGTTCAGGGAATGGAAGGCTTTTGCTATGGTGTTTTGTTTGGGTCTTTTATAGGAGCTTTTCTTTTACCCTATTTAGCTGTAAAAAAAGAAGAATTTCACTTTTGTTTTTCTCTAAAGCATAAAGATTTCAAAAAGTTTCTTATTATTGCCTTGCCACTCATGCTTGGGCAATCTGTTGTTGTGTTAGATGAGCAGTTCGTACGAATTTTTGGCTCTATGGCAGAAGGTGGTGCAGTTTCATTGCTAAATTATGCAAGAAGGATTATGCTTGTTCCTGTTGGCGTTGTTGCCCAAGCAGCGGCTGTAGCTTCCTTTCCTTTCTTAGCTTCACTGCTAGCAAAAAATGATTATCAAGGATTTGACAAAACATTATCTAAAGCAATTAACTCATCTTTATTATTGATAATTCCAATTTCTGCTTTTATGATTTTGCAAAGTGAAAATATTATAGGTTTTATTTTTGAAGGTGGTGTTTTCAACTCTGATGACACTATAAAGGCAACTCCCCTACTTCAAATTATGCTTTTATCCGTTCCTTTTTGGGCTGTTCAGCAAATTATAGGCAGAGCATTTTATGCTAAGCAAGATACTATCACCCCAGCTGTTATAGGCACAATTTCAAGCTTTATTGTTGTTCCGCTTTATATATATTATACACCGATTTATGGTGCAAAAATTGTTGCTTTTTTTACTACTATCTCTTTGATAATTTATACTTTTCTTCTGCTTTTCATGTGGCAAAAAAAGAATTCGTCTTCAGTATTTATTCAGAGCATTAAAAGTTTTTTACGCTCACTCTTGCTGGTTATTGCCCCGCTTTTCTTTGCTTGGTATACAAATATCAAATTAAAAAAATTTATATTTGATTTCAGTCCATTAACTCAACAATTTATGCAAATGACTATAAGCGGAATTGTGTTTGCCTTTTTATGGATTGTGCTTATTTATAATCTAAGAAAAGAAGATTACAATGAAATTTTTTCGCCTATAGCTTCTAAACTATTGCGATTAATAAGGAAATAATTATGGATGTAAAAATTGCTCTTCATGCCGGTTTTTGCATGGGGGTTGACCTTGCCTTAAAAAAGCTTGATCAAGCTATTAATAATTCAAGATTAAAAAAATCAAAAGTTGCCACTATCGGTCCTGTTATACATAATCCTCAAGTTTTGATTGAATATAAAGAAAAAGGTGTTGAGGTATTTAACACTCTTGAAGAAATATTAAATCTTGAAAATAAAGAAACACTCTGCCTTGTAATAAGGGCACACGGAATTCCTAAAGAAGACGAAGAAAAACTGAAAAATGAAAATATCACTATGATTGATGCTACTTGCCCTAAAGTAAAAGCCGCCCAACTCGCTGTTTATAAAGCTACTTTAAAAGCAAAAGAAATAATAGAAAAAGACAATTTTTCAAATTCTGTTCTTCTTTTATACGGTGAAAAAGAGCATCCTGAAGTGCAAGGAATAATTTCTTATTCGCAAATTCCTTATATTGTTTTTTCAGATCCTTCTTCTGTGCTTGAAACAATTCATAAATTGCCTAAAAATTATATTCTTGCAGCACAAACAACACAAGATATGGAAATATATATAAATTTTTCAAACAAATTACAAGAAATCGCTGAAAAACTGCATGGAAAATTACATGTTTTACACACTATCTGTGATGCCACACAAAAAAGGCAAGAAGCAGTAAGAGAACTGGCTGAATTAGAAAATAGTAATAAAGTTGAAGCTTTTATAGTTGTTGGTGGGAAAACCAGCGGAAACACAAGACGACTTGCCGAAATTTCACAATCCTACAAT
>CAYJHJ010000028.1:9286-19084 GCA_964370095.1 uncultured Desulfovibrionaceae bacterium
ACCTGCCTACTTATCATGTTGAAACAGCTTCAGAACTTGATATTGAAAAACTAAAAGACTTTAAAGTTGTTGGGCTTACTGCTGGTGCTTCAACACCAAATAAATATATTGATGAAGTAAAAAACAAGCTTGAAAAACTCTAAAACTTACTAAAATTTTGTTAGCCTTGCCTAACCGGTTTTTTTTAACTATTATAATTTAAAATAATTATAATCAAAAATATAATATAGAGGACTGTATGGAAATATCATTTTTTCGTGGAAGAAGATTGAGGCAAAACCCACAAATTCGTGCATTGATGAGAGAAATCCTACTTACCAGAGAACATCTTGTTATGCCCTATTTTGTGGTTGATTCACCTGATGCAAACTATAAAAAACCTATAAGTTCTATGCCGGGGATTTTTCAATATTCTCTAAAATCTTTAGAAAAGCATTTAGAAAAGGTTGTGGATTTAGGTCTTCATTCACTTATACTTTTTGGAATTCCTAAAAAGAAGAACCCAACCGGAACAGAAGGCTATCATGAAAACGGCATTGTTCAACAAGCAGTGCGAATGATAAAGAAAAGATGGCCACACCTTATTGTTATTACAGATGTTTGCCTTTGCGAATATACTGATCATGGTCATTGCGGTATATTAACTCAATCAAAAAATAAAGCTCAAGTAAAAATCGATAATGACGCAACACTTGAATTTTTGGCTCGCATCGCCCTATCACATGCTGAAGCGGGTGCTGATATGCTTGCACCTTCTGATATGATGGATGGAAGAGTTCAAGTTATACGTTCTGTTTTAGATGAAGCTGATAAAGGCTTTGAAAACATTCCTATTATGTCTTATGCCGTAAAATATGCTTCAGCCTATTACGGACCTTTTAGAGAAGCCGCTGAATCAGCCCCACAAACGGGTGATAGAAGAAGCTATCAAATGGATTTTTCTGTTGTGAAAGAAGCCACGCGTGAAGCTCAGGCTGATATACAAGAAGGCGCTGATATTCTTATTGTTAAACCTGCAGGTGCCTATCAAGACATCATTCACACTTTAGCAACTTCTTTTGATACGCCAATAGCTGCTTATCAAGTGAGCGGTGAATATTCAATGATAAAAGCAGCAGGGCAAAATGACTGGATTGATGAAAAAGCTGTTATTTTTGAAAGTCTTATAGGATTAAGAAGATCAGGCGCTCAAATCATAATATCTTATTTCACCGAAGAATTATTAGTAAATGGATATATATAAGGCGAATAAACTTTAAGGAAAAATTATGAATACTGAACATACACATGTGGTTGAGGGAAAGGCAAAGCACCCTATTGATGCACAAAATTGCAGGCTTATAGCTTGGGAAGTTACTCGCTCTTGCAACTTAGCCTGTAAGCATTGCCGTGCTGAAGCTCATCTTGAACCTTACGAAGGCGAGCTTAACACAATTGAGGCAAAAGCTCTGATTGACACCTTTCCAAGTGTAGGAAACCCAATTATCATCTTTACAGGGGGCGATCCTATGATGCGTAAAGATTTGTATGAGCTTGGAGCTTATGCTAAAGAAAAAGGGCTTCATCCTGTGCTTTCACCAAATGGAACACTTATCACAGAAGAAAATGCAAAACAAATCAAAGAAGCTGGTTTTGGAAGATGCTCTATTTCCATTGACGGAAAAGATGCTGAATCTCATGATGCATTTCGAGGAGTGCCCGGTGCTTTTGAAAAATCGCTTCAAGGCATTGAATATTTGAAAAAAGCAGGTGTTGAATTTCAAATAAATACCACAGTAACAAAATCAAACCTTCATACTTTTAAAGAAATTTTTGATTTATGTGAAAAGCTTGGTGCTGTTGCGTGGCATATTTTCTTGCTAGTGCCAATGGGAAGAGGCAGTGAAATTCAAGATGAAGTAATCACAGCTTCTGAATATGAAAAAGTTTTACATTGGTTTTATGATTTTAGAAAAACCACCTCCATGCATTTAAAAGCAACTTGTGCACCACATTATTATAGAATTATGCGCCAAAGAGCAAAAGAAGAAAATGTGCCTGTAAACAGAGAAAACTTTGGAATGGATGCCATGACTCGCGGCTGCCTTGGTGGTATTGGTTTTTGCTTTATTTCGCACGTTGGGCAAGTTCAACCTTGCGGTTATCTTGAACTTGATTGCGGAAATATCAAAAAAGAACCTTTTCCTGAAATTTGGAAAAACTCAAAAGTTTTCAACCAATTCCGTGATCAATCTACTTATGAAGGTAAATGCGGAGTTTGCGAATATCATAAAGTTTGCGGTGGCTGCAGGGCAAGGGCTTTTTCAATGCATGAAAATCATTTGGCAGAAGAACCTCTTTGCGAATATGTGCCGCTTAAATTAAAAAAATAATACTATTTACTTTTAATCTTTGATATTTTTAAGTATTTATAAAACTTTATATATCAAAGATTAAAATTTTTTATCAATGTTTCCGTTTGTGAACAAACTTTACCACTATATAGAAGGCAAATAATGAAAGCAATTCACACGAATAGCTGGCCTATCAAGCTTATGCTTATTTCGCAAAAATTGGAATGTTTAGAAAATGAAACACTCTTGCTTGCGGCAGATTGCACTGCCTTTGCCTGTAAAAATTTTCATAATAAATATATTAAAGAGCATACCTTGCTGGTTTTTTGCCCTCGCCTTGAAGACAAAGAAGAGCTTATTGAAAAACTTAGCGAAATATTTATAAAAAACAAAGTTAAAAAAATAGATATTATTAGAATGACTTTGCCTTGCTGCATAATTCAAAAAGTTGTGCAACAAGCCTTAGAAAAGTGTGAACTTTTTCATAAAAATAATTGTGATTATATTAAACCGGAAATAAATATTAAAGTTATAAACCCTGATGGCTTTGAACTTATGCCTTCACTTTTAAAGTAAAACATGAGGTTTAAAATATGAAAAACAACTTAATACAAACCATTGGCAATACACCTATAATATATCTTCAAAAATATTCACAAAAATATAATGCTGAAATTTTTATAAAACTTGAAAGCACTAATCCGGGTGCTTCTATTAAAGATAGAATTGCAAAGCAAATGATTATAAAAGCTCTTCAAAATGGAAACATAAAAGAAGGCGGAACAATTATTGAGCCTACAAGCGGAAACACAGGTATTGGGCTTGCCCTTTGTTCAAACCAATTAGGACTAAAAACCATCTTGGTTATGCCTGAATCTATGTCCTTGGAAAGGCGTAAACTTCTTAAAGCTTATGGGGCTGAACTTGTGCTTACTGAAAGCTCAAAAGGCATGACAGGCGCTGGGGAAAAAGCAAAAGAACTTATTGAATCCACCCCCAACTCCTTTATGCTGGATCAATTTTCAAACCCTGAATGTGTGAATGTGCATTATGAAACAACAGCCCCTGAAATTGAGAATTTTCTTCTAACAAATAGTATAAAGCTCAATGCATTTATTAGCGGAGTTGGCTCTTCAGGCACAATTTCAGGCATTGGTACATATTTTAAAGAAAAATATAAAAGCATTGAAATTATTGCGCTTGAGCCTTCAACTTCTGCTGTTTTGTCAGGAGAAGAAAAAGGTGCACACGGAATTCAAGGGATAGGAGCCGGCTTTGTTCCAAAAAATTTCAAAAAAGAAGTGGTTGATGAAATCTATAAAATCAGCACCGAAGATGCTATACAAGAAGCAAAAGAGCTTATGCGTATTGAAGGAATTTCTTGCGGAATTTCCACAGGTGCAAACATGGTGGGTGTTATTGAATATTCAAAGAAAAATCCCAAAAAAACTATTCTTACCATAGCCCCTGATTCTGCAGAAAAATACCTCTCAACCGGTCTTTTTACCTCATAACTTTAATTATATTTAAGGATTAAGAATGAAAAGCATTAACAACAGAATTAAAGCCATAGATGAGATCACAGATAAATTGTGCATTACAAATCAACTTGAAGAAGTTTTGCACACTTCATTATGCAATACACCCATGCCTTCAATCATAGTGCTAGATGAAATTGTGAACAGGTTAAAAGCTATTATATTTCCAGGATTTTTTGGCATTTCACAAGTTGATCCTGATTCCATGCACTATCATGTTTCAGCTAGCCTTGATTCAATCTATAGACTTTTGAAAGAGCAAATCACACGCGGTGTTTGCTTTTCTTGCAATGAATTGAAACATACTTGTAATGATGATGAAGCCTATATACATGAACTTACAATAAAATTTCTTCAATGCTTGCCAAAAATAAGAACTTTATTGTCAAAAGATGCTCAAGCCGCTTATGAAGGCGACCCTGCTGCAACAAGCCCTGGTGAAGCAATTTTTTGCTATCCCTCTTTACTTGCCATGGCGCACCACAGAATTGCCCATGAATTATATAAACTTAAAGTTCCTCTTATACCAAGAATTATTGCTGAAATGGCACATTCTCATTCCGGAATTGACATTCACCCAGGTGCTCAAATTGGTGAGTATTTCTTTATTGATCACGGCACAGGCGTTGTTATTGGCGAAACTTGTGTTATTGGCAACCATTGCCGCGTGTATCAAGGTGTAACTCTTGGCGCACTTTCCTTTCCTAAAGAAGCAAATGGTATGCTGGTAAAAGGAAATAAAAGGCACCCTACTTTAGAAAATAATGTTGTTGTTTATGCTGGTGCAACCATATTAGGTGATATTACTATAGGCAAAAATTGTGTTATTGGCGGTAATGTTTGGGTTACTGAAAGTGTTAGTGAAAACACAAAACTTATATTAAAAAATAATTAATTTTTTTATTAAACTATTTATAACTAAGCCAAAAAAAAGCCTCTTTCTCACTTGAAAGAGGCTTTTTTTATATTTGAATTAGTTATGAAGGTATTGCTTTACAATCTGTAGCAATTTATCATAATCCACAGGTTTTGCAAGGTGAGCATTCATGCCACAAGCCAAAGCCCTATCAACATCTTCTTTGAAAGCATTTGCTGTAACAGCAATAATTGGAACTGTTTTGGCATCAGCCCTTTGAAGATCACGAATAGCCATTGCAGCTTCATAGCCATTTACTTGTGGCATTAAGGCATCCATAAGAATTAAGTCAAAGTAGTTTTCTTCTGAATTAGTAAAGATATCAATCGCATCTTTTCCATCAGGTGCTTCAACTATTTCGCCCACAACTCCTTTGAGCATTTCTATGATAATAAGCCTGTTTAATTCAACATCATCTGCTAAAAGAATACGTTTTGAAGTTAATTCATTTTCACTAGAAAGCTCATTTTTTTCTTTTACATCGCTTGAACTTACTTCAAGAATAGGTTGTGATGTTATTTTATTTTCGGTTGAAAGACAATCAAACCACAAATCAAAATAGAAGTTCGAGCCTTGCCCAAGAGTTGATTCAACTCTTATTTGATTGCCAAGTAAGTTGATAATGCTATTTGAAATAGATAAACCTAAGCCCGTGCCACCATAAAGTCTTGCAGTGTTTGACTCTGCTTGTTCAAATGGTGTGAAGAGTTTTGAAATGCCTTCTTCTGAAATTCCAATTCCGCTATCACGAACTTCAAAACGAACTTCAACTCGTGTTTCTTGAATTTGCAATACATTCAAATTAAGGGTTATTGTGCCGTTTTCAGGTGTAAATTTAACTGCATTTCCTAAAAGATTGATAAGGACTTGCCTTAATCTTAGAGGATCACTCATCACTTTAGGGCAAATTCTTTGATCAACATTCACATTATAGTTGATATGTTTTTCTTCACAGCGTGGGCGAATGATAGGTTCAACAGCATTTACAAGAGCAAACAAATCAACAGGTGCAAGTTCAATTTCAATCTTACCTGCTTCAATTTTAGATAAGTCAAGAATGTCATTCAATAGGCCAAGCAAATGTTTTGAAGAACGTTCAATGTGTTGAAGCTGCATAATAATTTTAGGAATATCAGCATCGTCTTTTTCAAGTGAACGGCGAACAATATCTGTTAAGCCAAGAATTGCATTTAGTGGAGTTCTGATTTCATGACTCATGCGAGCAAGAAAATCACTTTTTGCAGCATTTGCAGCGTTTGCATCATTCAAAGCATCTTCAAGTTCATGCTGAATTTGAAGTAAAGCATTTTGTGCTTCAACACGGTTTGTAACATCACGGGCAATACCTAAGATTGCAGAAATCTGCCCTTCTGAATTATACATTGGTGAACGCAATACTTCAAGAATTTCAGTGTGTCCATCATTAAAGGTAACAGTTTGTTCCCTTAATAAAGTTCTGCCTTTTGCAATAACTTCATTATCAGTTGCTTCTGTTTCAACTGCTAATGCATGATTATTTTCATAAATATCAAAAGCAGTTTTACCGACGTGTTCAGCAGCATGCCTTCCTGAGATATTGGCATAACGAGTGTTCGTCATTATGAATGTTTTTGAAGCTGCATCTTTAAGCCACATCATATCAGGGCTTTGACGTTGCTCATCAATATGTTTTTCATTCACAACAACATTAGTCATATCACGAGTTGAAAGGATATATCCTTCCTCATCGTCTTCATATTCTGACACAGGTGTTCTGACATAAGAATCTTGGAAATACATTTGCTTATCTTCACGATACATTATTTCAGCCATACTATCTTCATTTTTCAATGACATAGGACAGTATGAGCTGTTTTCTTTATAAAATGAAATTGTAAAGAAGTTTTCGCCTACAACATCGTTGAGGTCTTTACCATACCATTCTTCAGCAGCTTCGTTCATAAAGATAATATTTTTTTCACTGTCAAGAATAATTTGAGCCTCTTTGATGCTTGAAACAAGCGTATCCGCAAGCTCATCAAAAGAATCAGCTAAAGTTCCCATTTCATCAGTTCTATCACTATAGAACCTGAACTGGCGTTCACCATTTCTAAATCGTGTAAAGCCTTCAACAAGATGAGTAACCATTCTTGTAAGGGCAGAGGCAAGCATAACAGCGATTATAATAACAATAACACTCATAATAGCTGTTGAAATCGTAAGGCTTTGTGCAATACCAAACAAAGAGTCAAGAATAAATTCTTCTGATTCTAAGGAAAGTTTATCAAGTTCATAATCTGCATTTCTAATTACAGTATCTAATTTATCTTTTGTTGCAAATGCAGGTGCCTGCAAGGTATCTAATGATGCTGATATTGCAACAAAACCAAATCCTACTTCTTTTTCGCCATATCTACCTGTATAATAAGGAATAGCTGCAGCAGTAGTAATTTTTACAAGGCCGGTCCATAAAATATGAATTGATCCTGAACCACCAGTATCTGTAAGGTCAAACCAACCTATACATTGCGGTGCATTATTTAGATAACGGCAATCTAAGCCCATCAATTGTTGTGCTGTAAGTTCTTTTGCAGGTTTTTTGCTTCGGGATTGATTTTCAAATACAGGGTAATCTACAATAAAATCAGCATATGATTTACCGCTTTCTTGCCATTGATCATAAACGCTTTGTTCAAGCCACGGAACTGCTTGTTCACCTGTTTCGGGGTCATAACCAACAATTGAGTGGTGGCGAGGGTGCACAATGCTTTTTCCTAAATGATCCCAAATAAAAGCATAGTTGCCTTCAATAGGGTCGCCTAATTCACCATATCTGTCATCAGTAGGGATAATACGCCCCATCATTTCAATAATATGATCATGGTTGAAAGCTATACTTACATAACCAACACGCACACCATTTTCTTCAACAGGTGTTATCCAACGAACAATACCTTCAAATCTTTTACCATGTGGGTTTTCAGTGCTTGCAAAGGCAGCATCTTTATAGGATTCAAAAGGAATATTTTTCTTTTGAGCATTTTCAGGTGAAAAAAGACCAAGTATAGGTGTTCCAACATAAGCACCTATCACATCAGAAACATAAATTTCGCCAGCTTGTAGTTTTTGAGCCTCAGCAAAATAGTTTTCAGCTTTAACAAAAGTATTTTCTTTTTTTGAAACATCTATAAGATTAGTTGGAAATTTATCGCCAAAAGTTGCTTTATATAATTGTTGTCCTTCAAGATTTATAAATGCTATTTCATTATAAAGAGGAACATCTATAAACTCAAATGGATCCGGTGCTCTATAGTGGAAAGCTTCATTTTCTAAGTTTGAGTTAATATTTTCGGCAGGCTTTGTTTTTTCCTCAGCAAGCACCCATGCGTTTTCAATATCTGACCAAATATATTCACTTTGATCTAAGATTGGGCTCACATGATTTTGTATAAAAGCCTGATACAATTCATTGCTTGGCTTAACTGAAGCTAAAAAGCGAAGATCATCATCTACAGAATAAAGTAAAGAGGCAAGCCTATTAGCCAAATCAGTAGTGGTTCTTTCAAATTCATTTCGAACACGAATTTCAAGGGCTTGCATGGAATCTTCTACCGCAACATTACCTGTAAATTCCAAAGAGTTTTCTAAGGTTACAGAAAGTTCATTTAGTCGAATTTGCAATTCATCAGCCATATTAGATGACTGCGTCCAAGCAAGCATTGCAATAAGCAATAAAGGTAACACCTTAATAACAACGAATAAAGCAATAAGTTTTGTGTGCATTCCTGTTGAAACATTCAAAAACATTTGTTTTACTATTGAAAAAACAGAATTCTCCGTAGAATTACTCATATAATTACAGCTCCGTTTTATTTCAGGAAAAATTTGAATAAAAAAATGTATACTTTTCCTCTTAAAAAACTAATATCATAGTAATTATTTTTTTTCAAGATATTTAATTGAAATTTTATTTCACAATTATAAATGGTTATATTATAGAATAAAGAAATATAATTTTATGGATTTGTGCTAAGAAATTTCTTGCAAACAAAATATGAATGGTGTACATTATTTAAAATTAATTTATAGGCTTTATTTTTTTGTTTTGTGTAAATTAATCTAATATTTCAATATAATCAAAAATTTTCAATCAGAGAATATGTATGACAGAAAAGAAAAAAAACACTAGGCTTGCTTCAAAACCACTGAAAAGAGAAAAAGTAAAACCTCAAAAAAAGCCAAACCCAGAAACAAGAGTTAAAAAGGTGCTGTTGAAAAAGCAAAAAGCACAAACTTCACCTGAAGTTAAAACTCTTGCAATTTCTGCTATATACTTTTCTGTCTGGTCATTTATCATGATCGTTTTTACTGTTTTAAACGTGTATCAAATTTATAGAGGTTTTCAAGGCTCTGCACTAAGAGAATCTCAAACCATAATAATGCGCGAACTTGCATACAGAGATATGCTATTCAATTCAGAACCCTCATATATTGTTATACCAGAAGAAATGAATGACAAAATATCTGAGCTACAAACTTCAGTTATAACCACAGAAGGAGGCAATCAACTTACAAAGCTCACTCAAAGACTTTCATCAGAATTAGTCAGACTTAGCGATGCCGATAACCCAATAAAAGTTAGAATTGTAAGTTTTGATGACAATATTTCAGTTCAAGATCCTGATAGATGGGAATCTGAAGCGATGCAGCGCTTTTTACAAAACATAAGCTTAGCAGACTTTACATCAATTGGTTTACAAGAAGAACATGAAACCATTGATGTTGATGGTGAAAGAATTTTCCGCTATATTGAACCTTTATACCTCACTGAAACTCAAAAAAGCTCATCAAGTTATGCTGATAATTTTACTAATTATCAAATAGGTGATTTATATGGTGCAATCAGTATTGACTTGCCTTTAGAAAGAGTTATCTCCTCTACTAAAATTGGTTATTTAGGCGTAATTATAGGCCACTTTATTGTTTGGCTTTTAGGTTCAATTATTATTTATGCATTTACACAGCAAACAGT
>CAYJHJ010000028.1:19132-19649 GCA_964370095.1 uncultured Desulfovibrionaceae bacterium
AATTGAAACCAGCCTATCAACCACAGATACTCAGCTACAAGAAGCTCAGACTGAGCTTACAAGCTTGCGTGAAAAATCAAAATCACTCAAAGAATATAAAAGCTCTTTCCTTTCAAGTATCAGCCATGAAATAAGAACTCCATTAAATGGTATTATCGGCATGACAGAACTTATGCTTCGTACAAAAGTTGATGATTCACAAGCTTCAATGCTTGCCTCAATAAAAACTTCTGGCAACGCACTGCTTTCTGTTATTAATGATATTTGGGACTTTGCTCGAATTGAGGCAAATCAAATTGAGCTAGAACGTAATCCTTTCCCATTGAGAGACACTATATTTGATGTGGTTAAAACACTTGCACCTCAAGCTTATGCAAAAAACCTTGAAGTTAATGTCAATATTTCACGTCAAATTCCTGATATTTTAGTCGGTGATTCTCTTAGGCTTCGCCAAGTCCTTCATAACTTGATAGATAATGCTATTAAATTTACTGAAGAAGGCGAAATAAACCTCAAT
>CAYJHJ010000028.1:19659-25467 GCA_964370095.1 uncultured Desulfovibrionaceae bacterium
AACAATGCTACATTACAATTTAGTATAAAAGATACCGGTATAGGAATTTCTCTTGATAAGCAAAAATTGATTTTTGATGAACTTGAGCAAGAAGATCATTCTAACACACGCAAATATTCCGGTGTTGGACTTGGATTGACGATTTCACATAGACTTGTTAGTCTTATGAATGGTAGTGTTAGCCTTCAAAGTGAAATAGGAAGAGGAAGCAATTTCTCGTTTATAATTGAACTTCCTTATCTTGCTGACTATTCAGAAGATTCAATTACTATTTCAGCCACAAGACTTCAAGGTATAGAAGTTTTAGTTGTTGATGACAATGTAACAAACAGAAAGATTCTTACTGAACAACTTTCTGATTGGGGCATGATACCAACTGAATGTTCTAATGTTGATGATGCTATGAAAATTCTTACTCTTGCAGCAAAATCAATAACTCCTATTTCCATCATTATCTCTGACTTACAAATGCCGGGAAAAGATGGTATTGACTTGGCTTTTGCAACAAAAAACAATCAACACCTTGCACATATACCTGTTATTATTCTTTCTTCAGGTTCAATCACTTCAAAAATCCCGCATTCTCTTATCTTCTCATACCTAACAAAACCAACAAGGCTTTCTGAGCTTCTTAAAATTTTGGTGCGTGCTGTTGATTCTATTGATGAACCTGATATTAAGCCTGAGTATATTCCTGAACAATCAGAAAGTTCATTACAAAGAAGACCTTTATCTGTTCTTTTGGTTGAAGATTTAGAAATAAACCAAATTGTTACAACCCGTATGCTTGAAATGCTAGGCCATAAAGCTGTTATAGCTCAAAACGGCCAACAAGCTATTGAAATTTTAAACAGAGAAACCTTTGACCTTGTTCTTATGGACATCAAAATGCCTGTAATGGATGGCCTTGACGCTGTTCGCATTATACGCAAACGTGAAAGAGAAAATACCTTACTCAAACATCTTCCTGTAATAGCATTAACTGCAAATGCACATAAAAAAGAAAAAGAACTTTATCTTTCAGAAGGTATGGATGCTTATTTGCTAAAACCGGTTACCATCTATGAACTAACTGAAACCATTGATGAAATTGCAAAAAAATTCAATATCTATGAAGAAATTTTTGATAATGCCTTTGCTAGTGATGATGAAAAAGCTCAAAGCAAAAAAAGATATGAAAATAAAGAAGAATACGCTAAGTCAATAGAAAAAGAAAGCACGGAAAATAAAGAAGCACCAATTTTTGGTTCAGAACCTTGCAATACATTCCCAAGGCTTACGTCAAAACCCGATAGTTCAAATGCTGATAAACCTAAACTTTTTTCAGCAGATCCAAGCATTGAACCAAATTTGGCTAAAAAAGCACTTGATATTTCAATGCCAAAAGCATCAAAGAATCAACCTAGTATTGCTTCAAGTACACCTTTTACAGCAACTTCAAAAACAAATATCATAAGTAATCAACCTATATCAAAACCTGAACTGAGCACCAGCCAACCAAATCTTTCATATACAAAGCCTTCTTCAGCAAGCACTCAGCCAAGCATAGCAAAGTCAAGCCCTAGCATTGCAAGCACTCAGCCAAGCATAGCAAAGTCAGGCCCTAGCATTGCAAGCACTCAGCCAAGCATGTCAAAGCCAATTCTAAGCACAGCAATGCCAAGCATAGCAAAGTCTCAGCCAAGCACTGCAGCTTATCAAACTCCTGTACAAAGTGCAAAAAATCTTGTTCCAAGCTCTCAAGAATATGTTGTAAAAAAACCTAAAATAGAAAGAGTGGTAACCCCTCCTCTTGATGCTGATCAAATAAAAAGATCTTTCTCTTCATTTCCTGATTTAGCATTAAAAAGTATGGAAGTCTTTATAAAAGACATTCCCGGGCTTATGCGTGAAATTATTAATGCACATAAACATCAAGATAATAGTAATTTAAAAGTGAATGCCCATGCTATAAAAGGCTTGGTTTCATACTATACAAAAGGCGAAATCTATGAACTGGCTCTTGCACTTGAAAATCAAGGAAGAGATGAAGCTTTGCCAGATAAAGCTGATGCAGTTCAAAAAAATATATTTTTACTGGAAGAAGAACTTGAAGCAATCATTGCTTCAATGAAAATTTATCTTAAAAATGAATAGGGTTATCTTATGAAAATTGTTATAGCTGAAGATCAAGAGATGGGAAGACTTATCTTGTCCGGCCATCTAAAAGAAGCCGGGCATGAAGTTATTGAAACTTGCGATGGTGTTGAAGCACTTGCAGTTATTGAAAACTCACTTGACGATATTGATATGCTTATCACAGATTGGAGTATGCCAAATATGAACGGCCTTGAGCTTGCTCAAAAAGTTCGAGAACTTACTTCAAATCAACAATATATTTATATTATTATGCTCACAGCACGTAATGAATTCAATGACAAATTTGAAGGATTCACAAAAGGCGGAGTAGACGATTATATTGTAAAACCATTTGAAGGTGATGAATTATTATTACGTGTTCAAGTGGGTGGGCGTTTGGTTGAAGCAGAGCGTCGCCAAAGGCATATCAATCAAAACCTTCAACAAATTGTTGATGAACAAACTGCACTTATCAAACAAACACAACAAGAAATCGTAAGTCGTTTATTCAATGCTTTAGAATCGCGTGATGGTGAAACAGGTGGCCATGTTTTCCGTATTGGGCTTATGAGTGCTCAAATGGCAAGAATTTTAGGCTGGGATGACGAATATGTTGAAATTATGATTTCTGCTGCTCCCTTGCATGATTTAGGTAAAATTGGTATTTCAGACAGTGTTTTGAGAAAACCAGGCAAATTAACTGAAGATGAATTTCGTGTCATACAAACCCATGCCGCTATTGGGGCCGAACTCTTATCAAACTCCGTAAACCCTATTATCAGAATGGGTGAAGTTATTGCTCATTACCATCATGAAAACTGGGATGGATCAGGCTATCCACATGGTTTGGAAGGCGAGCAAATCCCTATTGAAGCACGCATTGTTGCCATTGTTGATGTGTATGATGCACTTATGTCAGACAGGGTCTATAGGCCGGGATTACCCGAAACTCAAGTAATTGAAATGCTAAAAGAATATGCAGGAAACAAGTTTGACCCAGATCTTGTTGAATTATTCTTGGATAATTTGGAAATTATTAAACAAGCATCCGGTGATTATTTGAATTATTAAAAAATTTAGAACAAGAAAAAGACTGATATTATTCAGTCTTTTCTTTTTACAAACTAAAAATTCACTTTTTTAGTAAAAAAAATTAAAAAAAATTTTCTTGACCACACTTGTCTTAAGTTCTACTATAAATTTTATTTATTTTTCTAAGGAGATGTTATGGCTTTATTTACAAAAGAGGATGCCCTAAATTATCATTCAAATTATCGTCCGGGTAAACTTGAAGTTTTACCTGTTAAATCATGTTCTAATCAACTCGATCTATCATTGGCATATAGCCCAGGTGTTGCTGAAGCTTGTAAAGCAATCAAAGAAGACCCTTCAACAGCAGATATTTATACAGGAAGAGCAAATTTAGTTGGTGTTGTATCAAACGGAACAGCAGTATTGGACCTTGGAAATATAGGGCCATTAGCCGGTAAACCCGTTATGGAAGGCAAAGCAATTTTATTCAAAAAATTTGCTGATATAGATGTTTTTGATATCAACCTAAATTGCAATGACCCCGATAAAATTATTGAAATTGTTAAAGCTATGGAGCCAACTTTTGGTGGAATAAACTTAGAAGATATTAAAGCCCCAGAATGTTTTTACATTGAACAAACCTTGATTGAAGAAATGGATATTCCTGTTTTTCATGACGATCAACACGGAACAGCAGTAATTTCAGGTGCAGGCCTTATCAATGCTGTTGAAATTTCAGGCAAAAAAATTGAAGATATGAAGGTTGTTGTTTCAGGTGCAGGTGCTGCAGGCATTGCTTGCTCACGCTTTTATGTTTCACTTGGTATCGATCCTAAAAACATATATATGTTTGACTCAAAAGGACTTATCACAAAAGACAGACCTAATCTTGATAAATATAAAGGCGAATTTGCCCAAACCAAATTACAAACACTTCAAGAATGTTTCAAAGATGCTGATATGTTCCTTGGACTTTCACAAAAAGATTTGGTCAGCCAAGATATGGTAAAAAGCATGAACAAAAGCCCAATCATTTTTGCTTGTGCTAACCCAGATCCTGAAATTCCTTTCCCAAAAGCCAAAGAAGCACGCCCTGATTGTATGATGGGCACAGGTAGATCTGACTATCCAAACCAAGTGAACAATGTTTCAGGCTTCCCATATATTTTCCGTGGTGCTTTAGATGCAGGTGCGAAAAAAATCAATGAAGCAATGAAATTAGCTGCTGCAAAAAGCATTGCTGATCTTGCTAAAGAAGCTGTATTGCCAGAAATTGAAGCTGCATATAATGGCAGAAAATTTGAATACGGTCCTGATTATATCATTCCTACTCCACTTGATCCACGCCTTTTATCTCGCTGCTCTGCTGCTGTTGCGCAAGCTGCTATTGATTCAGGTGTTGCCACTAAAAATATCGGCGATATGGAAGAATATAAAAAATCTCTTGATCAAAGAATTCAAAAATTCAATGCAAGAGCAGATGCTTTAATCAAAAGCTATCTTTAATCAATTACTAAATAAGGGGAATACAGTTGATTTTACTCTGTATTCCCCTTTAACATTTAATAAATAATATTATGAAAATATGCGTTGCAGTAAGCGGCGGAGTTGACAGTTTATACGCCCTTTATTCTCTAAAACAACAAGGACATGAGCTTATAGCTTTACATGGAAGATTCTTAGAAAAAGAACCTGATCTTTCCTTATTAAAAAAACATTGCAGTGATTGGAATATACCTCTTTATATTATAGATTTTAGAGAAATCTTTTATGAAAGAGTTATTTTACCTTTTGTTCATTCACACAGCATACTTCAAACACCTAATCCTTGTGCTTTTTGTAATCGTGAAATCAAGTTTGGCCTACTTTTAGAAAAAGCTCTAGAGCTTGGCGCTAAGCATATTGCAACCGGCCATTATGTAAACACACATATTAATCCTTATTCTTTAGATAACTGTAATAATATTGTGCTTTCCTCTGCTCTTGATAAAAGTAAAGATCAAAGCTATTTTCTTGCACTTGTGAAAAAAGAAAATCTTCAACATGCTGTTTTTCCATTAAAAAACATGAAAAAAGAAGAAATAAGAGAGATTTTTGCCAAAGAAAATATTGAAATTCCTATTCCCAAAGAAAGCCAAGAAATTTGCTTTGTTCCAAACGATAATCATACTGTTTTTATTGAAGAAATTGCAAAAAGTGAAAAAATTTCACTTTCACAACAAGGAAAAATTAAAATTCTGCCATCTCAAGATGATACTGAACTTGAAATTAAAAATTTTGAAAAAAGAAAACATTTGCATAAAGGTTTGTGGCATTACACAGAAGGCCAAAGAAAAGGTCTTGGAATTTCGTGGAAAAAGCCTTTGTATGTTATTGAAAGAAATAAAAATGAAAATATTTTATATCTTGGCACAGACGAATATTTGAAAGCTCAAAAATGTAAAGCTGACTCTGTTAATTTCTTTATTCCTTTTGAATATTGGCAAAAAGAAAACCTTTTTGTTAGAACAAGATTTAGGCAAAAAATGATTCCTGCTTATGTTGACTTTAATCAGAAAAACAATAGCTTTTCAGTTGTTTTTAAAAACGAAGAAGGGCTTATTGCAAAAGGGCAAGTTTTAGCTGTATATGATGAAAATTCAATTTTGCTAGCAGGTG
>CAYJHJ010000029.1:0-7195 GCA_964370095.1 uncultured Desulfovibrionaceae bacterium
TTCCTCCTGTCGTTTGTACTATTACACTTCGATTAAAAATTGTCCACCAAACTGTCTAAAAAAGTGTTGCCTTTCCAGTTAGCCATTGTTTTTGCAGTAATGAATCCGCCGATAGCATTTGATGCAGTTTGACGACTGAAAAATGTTGGAAAAAACATTAGACATTATTTCTGATCCATGATAATATTATTATAATATGTCTTACTAAAATTAATAAACTTCTGCACAAGGAGCGTATAATGTCTTTAAAGTCAATACTCCACAAGATTGAACAATACAGCAAAAATCCGTCCAAGGTCCGTAAACACGCTAGAAAGCTAGCCCGTTTACAGCGAAAAAAAGCCTTGATCTTGGCTTGTATTTTTGCTTTATATTCAAGCAATATGGCTTATGCCTTGCCAGAAGGCGGGAATGTGGTTGCAGGTCAAGCAAATATCACCCAAAATAATACGAATATGACCATTAACCAGAGTTCGCAAAATGCCATAATCAATTGGAACAGTTTCAGTATAGCCGAAAAAGAAGCTTTTATCCACAATATGCCGTCAGCACAATCGGCTGCGCTGCATAGAGTTATAGGAAGTGGCAGCTCAGATTTAGCGGGGCTTTTGCAGTCAAACGCGAATATCTATCTTGTGAACCCGAACGGCATAACTATTCACCAGGGTGCGCAAATAAATGTTGGTGGATTTGTTGCAACAACAAATGATATTACAAACGAAAATTTTATGAACGGCAACTATCTCTTTGATATAGCAGGAAAAGAGGGTGCGGCTGTTATCAATCATGGTAATATCAGCATTGCCGATGCAGGGTTTGCTGTCTTAGTTGCACCAACAGTTAGAAATGATGGCGTTATTGCGGGAAAGCTTGCGAAAGTTGTTCTTGCAAGCGGTGAATCCTATGTATTAGACTTGCACGGCGATGAACTTATTCGCTTTAAAGTTGATGAGAGTGATGTCAACTCACTTTATACGCTCAAGGGTGAGCAAGTGGGCGTTGAAAACACAGGCACAATTAAAGCTGAGGGTGGAATTGTTGTAATGACAACAGCCCAACTTGATAATATTGTTATCAATTCCGTGAATAATACGGGTGTTATCGAGGCAAATTCAGCCACAAGCTCAGGCGGGCAAATTATATTCGGTGCTTCGGGCGATATTTCAAATACGGGCAGGCTCTCCGCTTCTTCAAGCGTGAAAGATGGTGGAGCAATCACTATACTTGCAGATAATGAAGCCTATATTTCAGGCACGATTGAAGCTAATGGTGAACATGCAGGCGGCAGGGTTGATATTACTGCGACAAAAAATGTTGAACTTGAAAATGCAACAATCCTTGCAGAAGGCTCAAGTGGCGGACTTATCCGCTTAGGTGGTGAATTTCAAGGCGGTGATAACCTTGGTGGCGTAACTGCCGAACAAAGAGAAGGCTTTGAAGGCAGATTCTCTTCTGCACCAAAACTTGAAGACACACAGTCTTTAACCGTTGATAAAAACAGTACAATAAATGCCGGCAACGATGGCACAGTTATCGCTTGGTCAGACGGCACAACAAAAGTAAACGGCACGTGGACTGCAAAATATCTTGAAACTTCCGGTAAGTATCTTGCTGTTGAAGAAGATATCAACGTGAAGGTTGGTGATTTGTGGTTGCTTGACCCTACAAATGTTACAATCAGCAGCAATGCAAACTCATCTGACCCTCTTCAAAGTGATTGGACAAATTTTAATAATACTTGGGTGCAAAATCAATTGTCATCAATGGCTGCGGGGGGCATTTTATCAATTCAAGCAACAAACAGAATTTCTGTGCTTGCAGATATTATTTGGAATACTAATACTATTCTGGCCTTAGCAACAACAGCTCCAGACAGCATTGTTGTTGTTGAAAATGCAACTCTTTCTCCCAATACTCTGGGTACACTTCACATCGATTCCAATCTTAGCGTAGAAAACGGCGGACATGTTGTCTTTAATCAATTTTCCGCTCTTGGTGCGGGTAACTCAAAATTGCTTATAAACAACAATGCTCGTGTGGACTTTAACGGATATAATACCATTCTCGATGAAATAAATTTATATGGCGGAGTGCTGAATATCAATGCACAAAACAACCCATTAGGCGGTTTATTGGGTGATAGAATTGAATTTAATAGCTTATTGATAGATTCCGATGCTACATTAAAATATACTGCCCCAAGCCCGTCTACTTTTATGCTTAATGTATTGAGTGGTGGTTTAGTAAACCTGTCTGGTTCACTTATAGCCGGCGACAACGACACTATTGATTTTGGTGTAAACCCCGCAACATTTATATTTGGTGGGCGCAACAGCACAAAAGCAGGGCATGCTATTCAAGCAGGAAAAGTAGTAATTCAAAATGCTTCAAGTGATACTACTTTACATCCATTCTCAATTTACGCCAAAGAAGTGAGTCTTAATGGCACTGTGACAGGCATAAGCAACACAAATACAACTCCGGGGGTTACTATTGACGGTGACAGACCTCAAGTAGAGCATTCTTACGGTACAGACGTTGTAGTGGCTTATACAAGCGAAGCTCCTTCTCCTACCCCAGAGCCTAATCCAAATTATAATGACGAAGAAGAAAAAATCAATAATTCCATTACTGCACTTGATAAAGAATTGCAAAAACAAAACGAATACTTGCAAGCTTTGATGGAAAATCTTTCTGAATATCAATTGCAAGTGCTCCGCTCACTTTCTCCTTCTCAATTAGCATGGTTTTATTCTCTTTCAGAAGCTTCAAGATTGAAATTCTTGTCGCTTTCAGCAAATGACAGAGATAAATTGATGGGGCTTGAAGCTTATACACAGCAGTTAGACGATTTATTGGAATTACCTATAAGTCAACTTCTTGCCGTGCTTTCGCTAAACCCTCTACAATTGCAAGCTTTTGTCGATATGCCTGCACGCGACTGGACAAGAATTTTGGATTTGGAGCTTACAGGCACGGAATTCCAAAGACTTTTCAGCCTTTCAGAAGAGCAATTTGAACAATTATTCACCTTAACAGATAGTCAATTAAACGACTTATTGAACCTGCCGGACGGCTATTACAGCACAGCTTTAGACCTATCATTTGCTGAATTGCAAGCAATATTAAACTTCTCATCAGAGATTCAACACGATTTACTTGCCCTTTCATTCGGCACAAGAACGGCTTTCCTCAATCTTGATGACGAAACGCAAAAAAGAATCCTTTCCTTTAATTTAAGCACTTCTCAATACCACACGCTCTTCGGCTTGCCTTTGGAAAAAAGAGAGCAAATTATCGGCACATGGTTCTCAACAGATCACGTGCAGACTATTCTTAATCTTTCCGATGAGTTGAGAGATATCGTTCTTGCTCTGCCGACTGACAGTATACACAAATTGGCAGATATATGGCTTATGCTTGAATTGCCTGCTAATGAACTGCCAAATGCGCTTCTTTTAGCTTCTATGTTCTCAGGCATTGGCATGGAAAATATTATGACGCTCACTGCCGAACAAAGAGAAAAAGTTCTCGCTTTGGCAAGTGAATATCCTGTCAATGATTTACTCAATCTCGTTACGCTTGATGAAGTGCAAAGAGCATTTGTTATAGAAATGCAACCCTCACGCACAACAATTAACGCGCTAAACAGCTTAAACGAGCTTGAATTTAACAGTATTATGGCTATGGAGCGTGTGGCTACAGAAGTTCTTTTAGATGCTGCCTATTCAACTTCGCAACTTAAAAACTTCCTTAATATGTCTACGCTAGCACAAAATTATATTTTGGTAAATGCCGAAGAACTTGGGCCAACCTACACTCGTAGAATTACAGAATTGAGTTCACAAGAAATTCATACACTTATCCTTCTCGGTGTGCCTGCCGGAAATCTGCGTAACCTTATAGATACACCTGCCGAAGAAAGAGCTGCAATTTTTAATGTTCAGATTGATTTATCAGCTGTTGACACAGTAGCAACTTCTTTTGCAAATGTGCCGGCAAACTATGATGACCCAAATTTAACTCATGAACAAAAAATAAGATTGCTTATGGACTCTATTGACGGCCCATCAGGTGCGACAATAGCCGGTTTTGTCAACGATGCAGTTAACAATGGTGATTGGTCTTTCCTAGATATTCCTTTAGCTGATCTTGAAGCAGAAGTAAGCAAAAGAGTTTCAGCTTTTCTTACAAACGAATGGGCAAATCAAATTATATCAAATATTAATAATGCCAGTGGTGCTTTTAGAGAGGAACAGATTGACATAGAATTAGACGATGGCGTGAATTATGTTGCCCCTGTGGTGCAAAAAGTTCAAGTATTTATACCCAAAACAGATGAAGAACTTGAAGAGTATTATTCCACTGTGCAGATGATGGTTGATCAAGTGAGTGACAGAATCAATGGGAAATATTATGAGCGAGACCACCGAACTTTCACTGAATGGCATAAAGATCAAACCAGTGCATTTAATAGTCTCTTTAACACCATCATTAATGCTGCCAATCACGGGCTTGGTATCATTAACGAGTTAACAAATTCAAACCTACGAATCTCAAATGTGAACTTACACCATATCTTAAGGCAACTGGCCTATGCAGTAAACCCCGATATAGAAGTAGGCACAAAACTTGATTAGTACCTTGCGTTAACTAAAAATATCAGTACAAACAAGAATAATTGTTTAGGTTTCCAAAGGGGATAATCCCCTTTGGACGTGCCGCAGGCGAATCTATCCGAAGGAAAAAATATATGAAAAAAATACTACTCACAGCCTTTATATTCAGCGCAATAGTGCTTACTTGCAACATGACAAATGCCTTTGCTAACCCTTTGCCCACCTCAGTTGACGTTTTAGATAGGGAAAGAATTGAGCAACCTGCACCTTTATCTCAACCAAAAATTGTGATGGAAGAAGAAGTGCCTCAGGATTTTAGCCAAGACACAAGCCAAGCATTTGTCTTGAAAGAAATTGTTATTGACGGCAACACTTTCTTTACAGATAGCGAGATGACAGCACCTTATACAAAACTCTACGGCACAACAATCACTTTCAATCAACTACTTGCTATTGTTGATGAAATGACAAAGCTTTATCGCGATGCAGGCCATATATTAAGCCGTGTTGTGCTTCCGCCTCAAGAAGCTGATGAACAAGGTGCAACAGTTCGCTTTCAAGCCATTGAGGGCTTTGTTTCAAGTGTGCAATACCAAGGCGATGAAAAGCTTGTAGAAAAATTCAAAAAATATTTCAAAAGAATTGAAAATCAAATTCTTTTTGTTCACCCATTAAATCATAAAAAATTTGAAAGTCTTATGCTTCGAGTGCAAGGCACACCCGGGCTTGAAATTGCCACTTCTTTTGAACCTGCAAATGAAACAACAGGTGCTTCAACCCTTGTAATTGAATTGGGGCGTAAGATTATCAGCGGAAATATTGGTTTTAATAATACAGGCTCTGAATCTTCCGGTCCAATCATGCTAAACGCAGGTCTATCAGCAAGTTCCTTCCCTCTTCTTGGTTTGAATGCAAATGTATCATACGGGCAAGCACTTGATTTTGACGAATACCATTATTGGCAGGCAGGCTTGTCTTATAATTTTGCTAATGGCTTCACAATGTTAGGAAACTATGGACAAAGCTACAGCCCAAATCCTGATACAGCTTTTGCTCGTCAATTTGAATACGAAACTTCAAGCAAATACTTTTCTTTTGGGGCTTCCTATCCCATTATTCGTTCACGCGACATGAACTTGAACGCAAGTGCAACTTTCAATTATCGTGATAGTGAGTCAAGAATTCAAAGCTCTAAAAACACTGAAGATAAAACAAGAAACCTTACTCTATCACTCAATTATGATATGTCAGATATTTGGGGCGGCACCAACCAAGTCATTTTTAACTATGTGCGTGGTCTTGATATGGCAGGTGCAAGCGATTATTCAGCAATTTCTGCTCGTCCGAATGCAGGTGCTAATTTCAATAAACTTAACATTTTTCTCTCTCGTAATCAAACCTTGCCAAAAAGCTTCAGCCTCTATCTTTCTGCATCCGGACAAACAACTGATGAGCAATTATTCTCTTATGAACAATTCTCACTTGGCGGTTCTCAATTTGGGCGTGGGTATGACAGCGGCGTGGTTTCCGGCGATCAAGGCCTTGCAGCAGCAGCAGAACTTCGCTGGACATATTTTTATAAAGAAAAATATGGAATTCAGCCTTATGCCTTTGTTGATTGGGGAACAACACGCTTTTTGCCATCAACAGATGTTGATACCCCTTGGTTGAGTGTTTCTTCGACTGGTGTGGGTGTGAATGTTTGGGGCAGTATTATGGACGTAACAAATTTTAATGCTTCTTTCTTCGTAGCAAAGCCACTTGAAAGAGTCTTAGACGTTACTACCGATGATTGGCGAGCTATCTTCACTTTCTCACTTTCATTTTAAAAGCAAAGAAAACACATTAGTGTTTTCTTACTATCATCTCTTTAGAGATTTTATGCTTTTTATAAATTATTCTTTTCCGGCTTCTTTGCCGCCATCTGTTTCTTTTAGACAATCAACTCCCTCGGCTTAACCAATTTAATGCTTGAGGAAGTTGATTGTCCAAAACTCAAAAAATTCAATTTTTATATTAAATCTATCAGATAATTAAGTGCCATACTCGCAGTTCTGATACGCACGTCATTTCTCGTATGACTGACAATATCTGAAAACACATGTCTGTATACATTTACATCATCTTTTGTAGCAAGTGCAATATATACAAGCCCTACCGGTTTTTCAGCAGTGCCACCATCGGGGCCGGCTATGCCTGTTGTAGCTATTGCAATATCTGCACCTGATAAAGCCAATACATTTTTTGCCATTGCTGCGGCAGTTTGTGAAGACACAGCCCCATACTCATCAATCGTATCAACACCAAGAATATTACGTTTACTATTATTGCCATACGGGCATATTCCATATTCAAACACTTTGGAAGAGCCGGGCACATCAGTTATTCTCTTTGATATCAGCCCACCTGTACAACTTTCTGCTATAGCGATTTTAAGACCCTTTTCACTGAGCTTTTCAACAATTACATACTCCATCCCCTTAGCATCAACCCCGTAGATTATTCCTTTGGGTAATAATCTTCTTATTTCCTCTTCCGCTGTATCAAGGAGCTTATTTGCAGATGTTTTATCTTCT
>CAYJHJ010000029.1:7205-19880 GCA_964370095.1 uncultured Desulfovibrionaceae bacterium
TATGTTGCAACTGAAGGGTTGATAGATTTTTCGGCAAAATCTTTAATATATTTAAAAAGTGCTGACTCACCGTAATTATAAGTATTTAAATTTCTGCAAACAATCATTCTTTTTGTAAGCTTTGAAAGATAATCCTTAACAAATCCGTCTACCATCGGGATAAGCTCTCTTGGGGGGCCCGGAAGCATAATAACTATTTTATTGTTATCATCTGTTATAATAAGACCGGGTGCTGTTCCGTTTTCATTAGGTATTACTGTTGCATCAATCGGCATATATGCTTGTTTTAGCTCAGCCTGAGTCAATTCTGCACCAAATTTCTCATAACCGTCAATAAGAATTTTGCTTATTTCCATGTTTTGCACAAGTTTTTTCCCTAAAAGCTCACAGACAGTTTCTTTGGTTAAATCGTCATAAGTAGGCCCAAGTCCACCTGTAGTTATAACAATATCAGAACGCATAAGTGCTCTTTCTAAATTTTCTTTAAGCCTTATAGGATTATCACCAACAACACTTTGATGATATAAATCAAGTCCGTGTTCCATCATGATTTTTGCTATATATGCAGTATTTGTGTTGACGGTATTGCCGGTGAGCAGTTCCGTACCTATAGAAATTATTTCGCAAATCATTTATCTCACCTCATTAAAATTTAAATTGAACTGCCCTAGAGCATCAAAATATTATAAAATTATTATCTCTTCACTTTTGTATTAAAATTATAATGCACAAGAGGATTAAAATAATAAAGAATAGGATAACATATAGCGTTTATAGCAATACTTAATAAAAGAAAAAGAGCAAGAGATTTTATAGAAAGCATAATAACATCTTCATTTCCTTGAATAAAGCGTGGCAAAGCATAAATTGTGCTTAATAAGCCCGAAAAAAACGAGGGCAGTAAAGAATGAAGAAAAACATATGAATGCCTATGCCTATAAAAAATCGCCCATATCATAGTATCATAATCTTTAATAAAATTACTGTATTCTTCATCACTTTCAAACTTGAAAAAACTTTTTAATGTTGTTCTGTATGTAAAAGGGAAAATTTTATACTTTGGACTTTTGAAATATAAGCATATGATTTCTTTATCGTCTTTATATCCACGCAAGATAATTTTTTTAACTTCTCGGCTTTTGCCGGCTTCTGGCTTTATATACTCCGAGTGCGCACTCAATTCAGTATTTTCAGATTCTTGCGGATTTAGAAAATAGTTTACTTTTTTTGCTACATCTTCAAGTGTTAGCGTTTTTGAAAAATCGTAAAAAGCACTAAAACCATAATAATTATCTAGTTCAGCGAAATTTTTATACTCTCTACTTTCTTTTTCTTTACGTGTGGCTGTAATAATTTCAATTGAGCAATTATCTGCATATTTTAAAATAAAATCATGCATAAGTTTAAGGGTATGGCCATCAATAATAAAGGGATCGCTATGCTTTTTTTCTATGGTTTTTTTCATTTTTCAAGCCTTAATTGTTAAGATACTTGATTATATTGTATAACAAAATAGCGGTCAAGTTTTTTATTGTGTTTATTGCTTGCATGCCCATGATAGCGAACACCTTGAATTGCTCTACTTTATCTTAAAGTTATTAATCACCGCCTATTTTGTATTAGCTATTAATTAATTTTTATTGAGAGTGATGGCCTGTAAATATTTAATAACTTCATCAAGTTTTCCTGCTTGATCAACAAGAGAAGCAATTGTTTGAGAGCTTACTTCCATACCGCTTGCAGCTTGTTTTGTGATGCTATCAAGAGCATTTATTGCTTGATGTATAGCATCTGTTTGCTCGTCAAGTTGTTGGATTGAAGTTGAAATATTACGAACCTGATCAGCATTTTCTCTGGTAAGTTCAACAATGCTTGCCAAAGCTTCGCCTGAGTCTTGTGCAAGTTCAGTAGCATTTGAAACAGCATTATGGGTTTGCTCAACTATGGTTACATTTTCTTTGGTTGCACTTTGTACTTGTGTAATTGCTGTTGAAACATCATTCGTGGCAATTACTGTTTTTTCTGCAAGCTTACGAACCTCATCAGCAACAACAGCAAAACCACGCCCTGCATCACCTGCTCGTGCTGCTTCAATAGCAGCATTGAGAGCCAGAAGGTTTGTTTGATCTGCAATATCAGTAATAGTATTTATAATATTTGTAATACCTTGTGTATGATTTTCCAATTCAAGCATAGTTTCTTGCATTTTTTTGGACATTTCATTAACTTTTTGATTTGCCTCTAATACATTCTGCACTTTTTTAGCACCTTCTACAGCTATTGTACGAGTTTTTTCCTCTTTCACAACAGCTTCTTCTGTGATGGCAACTATGCTTTCAAAGCCGTGTCGAATGGCTTCAATAGCTTCTGTGCTTTCTATAATTCTATCATTTTGTATTTCTGTGCCTTGTAATACATTTCGTGTTTCTTCTTCTAAGCTATGACTGGCTTGAGAGAGTGCAAGTGAAATATGTGCAGCATCGGTAGCGCTTTTTGTTGTGGCATCAATAACTTTAAGCATGCTTTCTGTTTGCAAATCACTTTGAGTTTTAGCTTTTTGAACTTCTTTAATTTGCTCTAAGGCATTTGCTTCATGCTCTGCTGATATTTTAATTTTTTGTTTTAGAACATCAATCATTTTTCTTAATGAATCTGCAAGAATACCGATTTCATCATTTGTTTTTACGTTTAGAACTGCATTTAAATTCCCTTCAGCAACAGCCTCTGCATATAAGGCTGCTTCACGAATTGGTTTTGCTAAAGTGCGGGCGGAAAATATGCCAATCGCTGAACCTATAATGAATAAAACAAAGCTGATGCCAATGGTTATGCGTGTAATATTATTTGCTTCAGATAAAACCTCATCACGGTCAACAGTTGTAACAGCATACCAATTTAACACCGGTATTTTAGCTGTTTGCACAAGAATATTAACATCATCTTTCTTAACACTTTTGTGTGTTTCATCATTTTGTATAGTTTCTTCCCATGCACTTGCCATATCTGGGTATATATCTAAAAGCTTTTTATTTACTAATTTAGGATCGCTGTGCAAACGTATATAGCCAGTTTCGTCAACTAAGAAAGTTGTGCCTGATTCGCCTAGCTTTAGACGAGCTAATTGATCGGCAAAGTCAATGGTATCAATAGAAACAGAAAACATTCCTACGAATTTATTGTCAAAAAAAACGCCTGTGTTGATGAATGCTCTTGTGCCCCATAAAGGATCTTCAACATATACAACAATATTTACAGGAACACCTGAATCTCTAAATGCATAATACCAAGGGTCATTTTCCTCTGTTACTATATAAGAATGATCACGCTCACCAAAGGCAACTTGTGTATATTGACCAGTTTTATCTGATATAAAGTTTGCACTGCGCATTTCAGGATAAGTAGCAATTACATGTTCTAATAGACTGTATATAGTTTCTAACTCGTCATTTGATTCGCCTGATTTTACCCAATTTTCAAATATAGGGCCATGCGAAGCAATTTTTATGCCTCTACTTGGCTCAAGCAAAGTATTGTCAATTTGTGATAAAATTTCTGACATTTTAGAAGGAAGTTGAACCTCTAAAACTTCTTCAGTCAATTCACGTTGAAATAAAACAGCGTTTAATGTAATTACAGCTGCTACAATTATAAATATAAGACTTACAGTTAGTAAACCAATTTTTCTTTCTATGGAAACCATACTCCCCTCCACATCTTTGCGCACTTATCCTAATTCTTAACGGTATAATTTCAATTAACTTTATATGATAGGGGTTTAAATTTATACTTCACTAAATTATGCTATTCAAAGAAAAGTATTTTCTATTACAAATGAGATTTTATGCCTGTATTTTCAATAGCTAAAAATAATACACAATTTCTAAAACATTTTGTGTGGATATATTATTAAATATATAAGCCTGCACACAAAATTTCCTTAATGGTTTTATGAGCAGGCTTATAATATTTTATTTAGAAGGAGTATTTAAAGCCAATCTGCCCTGCAAGGCTTTCCCTATCACCGAGTGTGGCACTTAATTCTGCATAGCCTGCAAAACTATCAGTAAATTGAGCATCCACACCTGCTTTAAACTCAGCATAACTATCGCTTTGCAAGTCAGGCAAATGTAATGCATTTGCTGTTATTCTTGAATTATCATCAATATTAAAATGATAACCCGCTGATAAATAAGGTTTTATGCCATTATCAAAGTTGAAACTCGCTTTAATCTCAGGATTGATGGTGAAAATATTCCATGCATCAGATTTTATTTCAATTTGAGAAGCATTTTGATAATCTTCACTTTGAATATAAGAATATCCTAAAGTAAGAGCCGGCTGCAAAATGAAAAAGCCTTCATTCATTTCAAGCGTTAAAGCAGTTTTGTTGAAGATTGAGAATGAATATGTATCAAAACCTTCTTTTCCTGTATTACTTGTGGATTCAGCAAAACTTGCAGCAAAATTTGCTGTTGTTTTATTTGAAAAAATTCCTTTTTCAAACATTGCACTTGCACCAACAACAAAGCCGTTTTGATCTATTTCAATATCTTTATATTCTTGCTTTGAATTTATGCTTCCCACATATAAAGAATATATGCTGTCAAAACTGCCAAGGCTTAATTCAGCAGTACTTAACCCTGCAATAAAGCCATATTGCTCATTATCCACATTCATGCCATAAAATTCATTGTTTTCAAATGAACCATAAACATCAAGCCATGCACTTCCAAGAAGTTTTGATGAGTTTTCACTTCCTGCCGGTAGGCCTGAAGATATTTCTATCACATTTTTAGGGTCAAGTGCTTTTTTTGCAACATCAGTTACAGTATTTACATAATTTTGTGTGGCAACAAGGCTTGTTAGAACTTCAGGATTAAAGTTTTTACTGTCACGGGTGAAAGTAAATGAACCTGCATTATACAAAATATCATATTCATAAATAGGCGAATAGCTGACAATATGCTCAGCTGCAATACCAAGAGCTGCCTGCAAGGACGCATTATTAGTGAAATCAAGAGTAATAGGGGTTGAATCAAGAGCATCTTTCACTATATTAAATTCATCAACAAGAAGTTTTGCCCCTGTTCCTACTGCTATAGTGCTTGCTTGAAGAGCATCGATACTTTTAAGTTCAAGGTCAACATCAAGGCCTATATATGAAGTGCTGTTATTTGCAAGCGTTAAGTTATCAAGCAAGAGATTTGGGCTTGCAACATTGTTTACAAGGCTCAACCTACCGCCCATAAAGTTTATTGAATTTCTGCCATAAAGTGCAAGCCCAACATTTGTGCCCACAAGTTTAGGATCATACAAATATTTATCATCAGCGTATGAAAGCTTACCTTCTAAATTATAAGCGATTACACTATCGACATTTTCTCTTTGTATATCACTAAATGGGCTCACATCAACAGTAAGCGGATCTAAAATCCCAAATAATTTGAACACGCCCACACCAAAGCTTACTATATTTTGTGGGTTGAGTGAGAATATGTCTGAAGTAATAACCATTGCTTCATCATTGTTTGCATTATCAAAGCTAAGTGTTGAATTTTCGTCTTTATTTTGCCCTAAAGTAATTGTTTCAACAGCTAAAAGAGCAAGGTCTTCAAAACTTATGTGCGAGTCGTCAGCACCTGTATAACCTAAGCCTGTAATACTTTGCCCAAGGCCTTTAAAGGTGAGTTTTCCTTTCAATGCTTCTGCTACACTAAGAATTTCATTTGCAATTACCTCATAAATAGTATTTGAAGTATTTGTGTTGTTAGAACTTACACTTGAAATTGTTTCTGTGCTTCTGTTCTTCACACTATAATCAATAGAACCATTATTATCCTTATTTGAAGAAAGAATTATCTTCTTTGTTGGGGAATAATAGGTAATTGCAGTCAGATCAATATCAAGTGAGCTTGGACTAAAGATTTGCAAAGTACCCTTTGTTTTTGCTTGATCTTGCACTTCGCTCAAGAGGTTGATACTATCAAGTGTGATTCTTCCGCTTGAGTTTTGCACATTGAAACTATCTATTGTTTTTGTGTTCAAATCAACATCTAAATGAAGTTTTGAACCTCTTGTAGCTGTGAGAGAATTTAGTTCAACTGTGTCTATTGCATTATTTTGCGTGTCAAAAATAGATTTTGATGCTAAACTTACATCAGTGCTTGAACTCAATTGTGCATCTTTTTCCAATACAAATTTTGAATTTTTTCCAAGAAGATTGATTTGCCCGCCATTAATAATTCCGGCATTTGTCAAGCTTTTATTTGCTGCAACAAGAAGGCTTGAATTATTAAAATCAGCCTCATTTATTTGCATATTAGTTGCAACATTGATGTCAAGCCCATCAAAGCTTGCCTTATCAAGAATATGACTGCCACTTCCCGTAAAGCTTATTTCAGAATTACCTAGAGCATTAAAGTTTGCCGCATGCGTAAGCACTTCATTTGATACAACAAAAGCATTTGCCGCATGAAGGCTTAGTGCAACGCTTTCATCAATATTTATATTATCAAAAGTAATATCTTTAGAAGCTTCGATATTAACATTATTCAATATTCCGCTAACTTTAGTTTTTGCATGAGCATGCAAAGTTAAATCAGCCAAATCGCTTGTAAGAAGATGCCCACCAATACCCGTTAGATCAATAACATTCTCTTTATTAGCCGAGTGTATACTTGCGTCTGTAGTAAGTTGTGTGCTATTTGAATTTATTGTAAATACATTTGTGTTAGTATTATCAGCTCCATAAAGATTTATAGTTATAAATTCATCTAAGCTAATATTATTCATTACAGCACTGTATTCACCGTCAAGAAGATTAATGCTTGTGCCATCTATAGCTTTTATAAATGAAGCATTTTGAGCCTTAATATCTATGGTTGAATTATTTATCACACTGTCTAAAATAATATTATCGGAAAGTATATCAATTGCTGAATTTTCAAGACTTCCTGATGCCGTAAGGCTTGATTTCAAGTTTAGCTTTGAATTTGAGACATTTGCAACTGTGCTCTTTGCATCAACATTCAAAACAGAATTTGAAATTTGCTTTTGTGCTGTTGTTTCTTCGTTGATATTAAGAATAGAGTTATCAATAGTGCCCCTCAAAATGTTTTTACCTGTTGAATTAATATCAAGAGTTACATTATTGAGTTTGCTATTCAATCTTTGGTTTTTTGAACCTGTCAATATAACTTTATTCTCTTGTGAAGAAGAATTTATTATTGCTTTTGTTGTGATTGCACTTTCACTTGAGTCTATCACAAAAGCATTATAGGAATTATTCAAATTGCTTTCATTTGCATTTGCTTCAAAAAGATTTATTGTTCCTGCAAAATTTGCTTTAGTAGTATATTCTGTGCTTGTAACATCATCAACATTTGCCAAAACATTTACAGTTGACTTTGAATCAAGATTTGAAGCTTCTGTGTTTGCAGCCACATTCAGTGTTGAATTTGCCACATCTGCTTCAAGCATTGTTTCAGTTGCAATATTTAATGTGGTTTTTTCAAGGCTGCCACGAACGATATGTGTGCCCTCTCCTGCTATATTCACTTGATTGTATTCTTGTGCAAGGCCTATAATCTTAGCATCGCTGACAATTGTTTTACCATCACTTGCATTCAGGTTTAGAATGTTTTTATTTTCTGCACTTGTTGCATCAAGATTAATAATTGTGCCGCTTTGTATATGGGTATCATTCAAGGTCAAGCTATTATTAGCTGAATCAAGCAATGAAATCGTGCCTGCAGTAATGCTGTTGCCATTACCAAGAACAGTCATATCGCCCTGCACACTTGCAATGCCTGCTTCTTCGTCAGCTTCCATGATATATTGTCTTGGAGAATCAATAGTATTTAATATCTTATTCAAAGTGTTATTGCTTGAATCATCTGAATATAAATCAAAAATATAGGTGAAATCATTCAAATCAAAGGCTGTTTCAAGATTTGCAACATAACTTATATCATAATCTGCACCAAAAACTTTTAATCCTTCTAAATTACTTGTATTTAAAGCTATAGCATCTGAATTTTCTCCTACAAAGATATCAAGAACACCATTTGAATCTTTTGTGCCGGCAATAAAATCAACAAGATTTATTTGTGCAAGGCTAAATGAGGCCAAGCCTTCAAGGCCGGAAACTGTGAACTGATCATAAGTATTGTTTATTGGATTATCTAAATCGAGTTTTGCATCAATAAAAAGCTTTGCATAAAAATTATTTGCAAGCACACCTAAGTTTGTTAAATCGCCTGCAAATCCGCTATTAGCAGCAAATAAAGCATTGGTAGAAACAAGCTTTGTTTGTGCTTCACTTGTTCCAAAGCCACCATTTGCAGCTATATCAACGCGCACATTATCAGCGACGTTAAAAGTTCCGCCATCAGCTTTATAAAGTGATGTTGCATTGTTTATATTGACTGTGCCGGTATTTGCAATACTTAAAACTTTCATGCCTTCATTGATATTGACAATGCCTGCAGTATTTATATCGGCAAGCGATGATGAAGCATTGAAATCAACATTTTCAAAGGATATTTCTTGATTTATGTTTTCAAACGATTGAACAAAGCCTTCTAAAGCAATATTTCTAAAGCTTACAGAAGAAGCAAGTGCCCCATTTTCAGCTATTTCTATATTATTATAGATTGTGCTTTTCTTTAATCCCTCTTCAACACCATTGAAAGAAGCATTAGAAAATATATCAATATTTGCATTGCCACCTATCCATGAATCTGCACTTGTAAAATTAATAACAGAGCTTGCATTTTCAGCATTAAGAACAATAGAACCGTCAATATCAATTGAATTACTTAATGCTATTTGTGCATTGCCTACAGTTAGAGAAGTATCGCCTGCAGCAGTATCTGTTTGAATTATATCACCAATCTGAGCAATAGATTGGCTATTTTCTGCTGTGCCGAAATAAAGTTGTGAGGCACCTTCTGTTTGAATTGATGTGGCTTCAACATTTTCATTAAAGAAAATATTTGAACTGCTTGCAGTAATTTCTTCTGCATCAACAAGTCCATTGAAAGTTGTATTTCCGCCAAGAATTTCAATTTTGCCAATTTCAACTAAATCACCCTTATAACTTGCTGAATCAATAGCTTGATAGCGGATGGAAAGATCGGCATTTCCGCTTATCAAAAGATTATTGTTTCCATTATAAACATTTGCAATGTCAGTCAAAATTAATTTTTGCCCTGCAGATAAAGCTAAAGACGATGATGATAAATTCAAGTCAGTCTTAGCATCGCCCAATATTGTAAGGCTTGTTCCTTGCAAGTTAAATGTTTCTTTGCTTGCACCTATTGTTGCCAAATCATCAAGATAGAAGCCTTTATGTGCTTGATTGAGTGCAAATGCTGCTTTAAGAGTGCCCGCACTTGATTCAAACAAAGAAAGTTCTTTTTGTATTTCATTATAATCTAAAACTATATATCTATCCACGTTTTCAAAATTTTCAGTTATTTCAAGCGTATTGACGTCAAGCGAATAATCGTCATCTAAAGTGAGGTTTGCACTTCTTTCTTCTGAATTTGCATCAATGCTTGAAAGCATATTTATTTCATCAACTAAAATAGAATCTTGGTTTATATTCCCCATTACTTCATCTATTTGATTTTTTGCAATATCAGCATCAACACTCAATTTTAATCCATCAGGACTATTTAAGTTCCCAAGTGAAACATTGTTTATTTCATTATCAAGCAATGAAATTCTTGCATTTTCACCTATGATGTTAAGATTACTATCGCTTCCAAAGCCGCTGTTTTGTCCTTTTAGATTCAAGTTTCCGTAAAGATTATACTCTCCTCTTCCTGCAAAAGTATCATAACTTATAATTGCATTGTCTAAAGAAGAATAAAGGTTTATTGTGCCTAAATTATAAATAGCTTGTGATTGTGCAACATTATTTAGCAAAATTGTATTATTTTCAAAAAGCACGTCTTTATTTTCAGCTAAAATATCAATCTGTGCATTTTGCGCATTATACAAAGCACCACCCAATAAATTGGCACTGTTTCCTATAAAACTGCTGTTTTCTAAGTGCACAAAACCAAAGTTATTGATAGCACCACCATTTTCGCTTATAAAGCCGTTGAAGCGTGAAACATCATAAGCAGATAATTCTTGATTCTGCCCAATATTTACACCGGCAAAGCCATTGCCAAGAATAACATTATTATTAGCTGTGATATTTAAACGTGTTCCTTGCAAGTCGCCTAAATTTTCAGCAACTTCTTCAGCTTTACTCATCACATAAACTTTGTCTGAACCTGAATCATCAATCATTGATTTGAGTGTAAGCACTTCATCTTTATGCAATATATTTAAATATCCCGTTGTATTATCATAACTGGCCGCACTAAAGTTTTTAGCATCCGCCAAAAGCCCTTCATTTATGGTAAATCTTCCAAGCCCAAGCTTGATTACATCCATAAGGTCGGCATCGGCAGTTACGCGAACGTTTAAATCCTCCGCACCAACACTAAGCACATTAAGTTCGTTGATTAAAATACTGTTATCATTTTCAACTACAGAATTAGCTGTAAGTCTATCAGCTGTTTCACTTTCAAGGTCAACATCCAAATTCCAGTTAACATCTGTGTGTAGATTTAAATTCCCTAAATTTGTTGTTTTAATTTCGCTGTCAACAGTGCTTATTTCACCACCGTAAACATTAAAATTAATATTTGAATGTATAGTGCCAGAAGAAGTGATTTCTGTTTCTGCAATGCCGTCAACATCTAAATCATAATTAACAGTTGCAGTGCCAAATTTTAGTGTGCCATCATAAAGATTTGCGTCAAATCTGCTATTCCAAGCACCTGAACCCATAAGAGTATCATTCAGCTCTATAACACCATTTGTTGCATAATTTTTTGTATTTGAAGTATTGTTGATATTTATGACTGAATCAACCCTCAACACAATAGAATCATTTATGATAAAACTTCCTGTATCACTTGCAAATAAGTTCAAATCAGAGCCAGATGAAACTATGGCATTAGGGTTTTGATTACTGAGGTTTCCGCTAAATAACATTTTGCCATCATCTGCAACAAGATCCAAATTATGCCTTGAGTAAATTGCACCGCCTTGATAGGGTATCATGCTATTTGTGTGTTGCGTGATATTATTTGTGAAAACAGTATTTTTTACAACTGCCCCTGTGCCGTCTTGATTATTGTTAAAGCCTGCTGAATAAGTATAATTTGCTGAAGTGTTTCCTGCTGTGTGGCCTGTTATAAGTGAATTATATATTTCTATATAGCCTGAGTTTGATATGGCATTACTTGTTCCGTTTTCAAAAGTAGAATTTTCAACTATTAAGCTTGCATCTCTTCTATTTACAATGCTTCCGCCTTCGTTTCCACTAAAGAGTGTATTTGAAACTTTACCATTACCATAACTTACAAGCCCGCCACCAATATTTTCAATAAAGCTGGAGTTTTTAATTTCAAATTCTGTATGAGCTTCAAGGTAAACTGTTCCTGAGCTTGCTGTATTATTTATAAAATCAGTATTATCAACACTTAACACACCATGAAGTAAACTATCGCCTTCATTTGGGGTTGAATATCGCATATGAATAGCACTGCCTGTGGTGTGTGCTGTATTATTTTCAAAATGAGAATCAGTTATATAAATTGCACCTCGCCCTGAGCCAATAGCAGCACCAAGGCCTGAAAAATTGTTGATAAAAGTTGAATTATCTACCAATAAAGTTGAATCTGCACTGCCGTATAATCCCCCTGCAATGCCGCCTATAATACCTTTATTTCCGTCAAAAAGCGTGTCATAAACTTCTAAAGTACCTATAGCATGATAAATGGCACCTGCTGAATAAGCTGAGTTATTCCTGAAGGTTGAATTTCTTATAATAGAATTTCTGTCATCATAAAAATAGCCCAATCTATTGTAATTATAAAAAGCTCCTGCTGTTCCTGCAGGACCATGAGTTAAATCAGAAGCATTGTTTTCAAAAGTAACATTGTTTAGAATTGCTTGCCCTGCTGTATAAATAGCACCGCCGCCTCTGCCTACTGTATTGTTTCTAAAAATAGTATCTTCTATATACAAAACACCTGGGTCTGACAAAAATCCGGTTATATTACCTTCTTCATCACGAGCATAACCGGGATCGTAGTGATAAATAACAGCACCGTTTTCCCTATCATAATAAGGATCACCTGGATTTAAACTTGTGTTCACTTCATAGTGATCTTCAAAAACAGAATCATAGATATAAACATTGGCATTTGAGCTTCTGATTGCAGCTGCTCCGTTATTTGAACCACTGTTAGCAGTAAAGGTTGAATTATAAATTGTAAGCGTGCTATCAGAACCATCAGCATTAATAGCACCGCCTGTGCGTGAAATATTGCCTGCAAAAGTAGAATCATAAATATTCATTATGCCTTTATTATACAAAGCACCGCCTGCACCCATATTATTTTCAGTAAATAATGAATTTCTGATATTTGCTGTGCCCTCATTATAAATTGTTCCATAAGCATAACCTGAAGCTATATTATCTTCTCTTCTGCCATTATCAGTGAAGGTTGAATTTAAAACCTCCAAAGAACTGCCTGTTGAATTGTATATGGCGCTTCCGTGTTGTGCTTTGTTTCCTTCAAAAGAAGAATTTTCAACGTAAAG
>CAYJHJ010000029.1:19890-25127 GCA_964370095.1 uncultured Desulfovibrionaceae bacterium
TATAAATACCACCGCCATATCTTCCTATACTTCCATTAATACTTGATGAAAGAATATCTAATGTGCCACTATTATATATTGTGCCACCATCTAAATAAATCATATAGATACTTGATTGTGCATAATTATTATTAAAATTTGATGAAATAATATTTGCTATGCCTGAATTATAAAGAACTCCACCGCCTGATCTGCTTTGATTGTCAGTAAAAGTAGAAGTATTGATATTAAGTGTTCCGCTATTATTAAAAACACCGCCATTATAATGACTATAAAAGGCTGACCAATCTAAAATATCTGATACAGTAAGACTTTGGTTTTCAGCAATGTTGATTCCTGAACTATCATTCAAGGTAGAAACTTTTTTATTATTTCCGTCAATTGTTAAAGATATTCCACCCAAATCCCCAAGGCTTTCACTGATTGTTTCATCTATCAAGAGCTCATAAGTTCGTTCACTTTCAGCTTCAATTACAGCTTCATTCAAGCTTGAACTTGCTGCCTGAGCAGTATTTATTAAACCTGCAGACAAGCCTATGCTCATCATAGTAAAAATTGCAAAAGAACCAAAAGTATTAAGTATATGGCATTTTTTTAAAACTGCTACATAACGATTTTTTAAATTTGTAAGTGCATTTTTTGTTTGCATTGTGCCTCCCAAACATTGTTAGTGTTTCAAAACATTATTTATAAGTTACTTTTTAAAACTATTTTTTTCAAACTTACTACTACTTGTAATTAATGGCAAGAAAAATTAATAAATTACGCCAATAATAGAAGCATGCTTTTATCAAGTTTATAAGGTGTTATTTTATATTTATTTTCCGTTCAGCTTCCAATTATAATCAAGCCAATCAATATCATAACCTTGAAATGAGATTTTTGAATATTTTTGAGCAAAATCAGCTACTGAACTAAAGTCTTCTTTATACCATTTTAAAATTGAAGTTAGATAGACTTTTTGTTTTTCATGATCAACTTTTAGGCCTTTTTGACTTGAAAAAAATTGAAAGCCCTGATCATCAAGCTGGCTTGAAAGAACATCGCCTCTATATGCTTCAGAACGTAAAGGAGGGCATGAAAATGCTGCACAAACCAAGGCTAAGTGTATGCGCGGTTCATTGTATTGCTTGCGAATAATCCCATGCTCAATATCATCAAGACTAACATTTTGCCCGAAAAAAGAAATAAATTCTTTTTCCCAAGGCGTTTTAAATAATGAGCCTAAATCCTTGATAGATTCAAGAGGATAGTTATCAATAATTAGTTTAAGAGTTTGAGCATTATAAAGATTTATCAAATATGCCAAGCGTTCATCATTTGGCCATGTATTGAAATCGGCCTTACCAACTTTAGCTAGTTCATCGAGATAATTATCAAGTTCAGCCCTGTTTGCTTTTAAATTTTTATAATCAACAAAACCATCCACTACATATGTTTTTAATAAGGCATCATATTTTGAGTGCAAATTTTCAGCCTTTGTTAAAGGTGCAAAAAATAAAGTTAAGGTAAAAAATATAAATAAAAAAATGCTTTTCATAATACACTCTCCTAACAAAAAAATTTAATAATGTTGCCTTTATTTGGCTTTGCAGAGCTTAGCATTATAATATAATAGAGTAAGAAAAAAAACAATAAGCATTTATCGAAATTTAATTACAAAAAAGCCCCAAATTATATCTGGGGCTTCATTATTTATTATAAAAAATTAAAATAAAATTTTTAGAATTTATAAGTAAATCTTAAACTACCTGTATGACTTTGCTGATTTGAACCATAAGCACCGTCATAATAAGCACCGAGGGTGAAATTATTTTTCTGCCATTGAAGGCCTGCTGTTGCAAGGAAAGTTGTTTCATCTTCTGTGGTTATGGATTCACTTGTAACGCCATAGATTTCAAAGTTTGATTTTATGTCCGCACCTGTAAGGTTTTGACGAATACCTACAGCAAGGCTTGGAATAAGAGTGCTTTGCTCAAGTGCATAAGCCCCTTGCCATGTGAGTTTGGCATTGAGATAGAGGGCATCAAAGTTTGAACTGCCCATATTCATACTAACGCTTGGATTTATGAAATTGAAGCTGAATGAGTCAACGCTTGAGTGAAGATATGCCAAGCCCATTTCAGGAATAAGCACATTACTTTCATTTATTCTATACACATAGCCAAGGTTTAGAGCTGAATAGATTGAGAATGAACTGAAATTATCGCTTGCTTTTCTTGTGCTTGAAAGTGCGTAATCCATTTCATTTTGCCCGAAGGAAGCAGTAACTTGCCCGCCTAAATACCAGTCATCATTGATAAAATAGTTTGCATGCCCACCAACTGAGATTGTTGTTGTGTCGCCTTCGGTATATTCATCACTTTCAGTATCTGTATAATTCAAATCAAGGTGGAAGCCTGCTGTGAAGGCAGGGCTGAATTTATAGCTTGCGCCTGCGGTTACACCAAAGGAAGAAGAGTCGAATTCGTATTCATTGTTATTTGTGTATGTTCCGTAAGCATTCATAAACATTGACCAAGGGCTTTGTGCTTGTTGTGAACCTGCGGCTAAACCGTATGGAGCAAGGGAAGCTTGATCATCGGATTCTGAATCAGAAGAATTATTTGTTCCACCACTTCCTGTTCCGCCAGTTCCGCCTGTATTACCTGTGCCTGTATTTGCAGGAGCTCCACCAACATTATCGCCTGTGCCAGCTCCGCCTGTAGAACCTGTTCCACCTGTGCCTGTTCCGCCAGTGCCACCTGTATTACCAGTTGTTCCGCCTGTTCCAGTTGTTCCGCCTGTGCCACCAACACCTTGTGTGCCACCAACACCACCTGTAGGACTTGCTCCGCCTGTTGTGCCGCCTGTGCCAATCGCACTTTGGCTTGGTGCAGGTGTGCCGCCTGTTGGGGCAACATTTACATTTATAACACTTGGAATAATAACTGTTTGGTTTACACGGTTTGCAACATTATTTGCACTGCCAAGTGCTGTGCCTACAGTTTCTTGAATAACAGGATCTGATGGAAGAGTTACATCCTCATCTGTAACAGGTTTAAGAGCAAGCGAAACTGTGGGGTTGCTTGTTGTTGAATTGTCAAAATTCGCTACCAATAAGGGGTAAAGAGTTTCATCAACAACAACATCTGCAATAGTGCCTGTTATTTCGTCTTCCAAAACCATGTTAATGTGTGCAACTGCATCCATATTATCATCTGCAATATGAGTTTGATCAACTGCTGTATCTCTTGCCACCATATTTGCAAGTTTATAAGTTTTTTCTAAAATCGGATTATTGTTTGCATCAAGTTCAGGCAAAACAGTAATCACGCTATTATCAAAAGTAGCGTAATTGTTGAAATAGACATTACCAATTGGATCATTGGGGTCAACGCCATCACTCTTCCAATCACTTACAAAAAACACAGCATCATTCGCCTGCCAGTCGCGTAAAGTGGTTGTCCAATTTCCTATTGTATAAGAATAGTTGTCAATACTACCGCCTTCGTATCTATAACTTTCGCCATTTGCTGAAATTGCTTCAAGGTTCATTGTGCCGGAATTGCTTATGCGGCCGCCATTAGTTTCGTTGTGTATACCAATAACCATGACTCTATTTTCGCCTTCTGCTGTTACATTTAATGTGCCATGATTTGTTCCTTCCATACCTGTGGCAAAGGCGCGCCCATTTGATTCGGCACGCACAGTTATTGTGCCATAATTTGTTCCCGACGCGCCTTTGGCTTGTGCATACGTGTTATCTGAAACAATATTTGAACTTGCTTTTGCAGATATATCAAAAATGGCATTTTCTGAATGAATTTCAGACATAGCTCCCAATGAACCGGCGTATGCTTCTACTTTATGCAGTGGATCTGTGCTTAGTGTAGAAGCTGTGGCTTTTACTGTGATAGAACTATTGTTTGAACCCTCACTGCTGGCACTTGCGTCTGCAGGCCCAAGATTTGCCTTAGCTTCTGCTGTGGCTTTTATTGTTCCATAATTAGCAGTAGTATCGGCAATGGCAGAGGCCTCAGTTTCTGCCCCATCTGTAGATTCAGAAGCAGTATTGTCTGCTAGGGCAAAAGCTTCTAAAGTGCCATGGTTAATAGTTTGTGTTTGGCCAGTTGTTGTACTGGCGGTTGAAATTAATTGGAAGTCATCATTTGCACTCACAGGATTGTTATCATCATAATCTACAACTTGTACAGTATTTTCAGCACGTATTGTTCCATAATTATAAATATTTTCAGCTCTAACACTGGTGCTCGTAATTTCTGCCCCTCCACTGCGGGAATCAGGTGTGTCTCTATCTAGTACTGAAAAAGTATTTTTAACTTCCACCAAAGCCCCTTCAGAAATGGTTACATCGCCACTACTTTGAATACCGTGAGAAAATTGTTCAGCAAAAATTGAGCTGATATTATTGACAAGATCTTCTGCACTTATTACAATATCAGTAGTTAGGTTTATATTCTTATTATTCGTGAAAGAGCCTGTTCCCATAAGGTTAACAGCATCAAATCTCCCACGCCACTTAATCCCTTCATTAAATCTGGTGTTTGATACATTGATGTCGCCATCATTCGTTATAGTATGCTTACCATTGACGCTTATGCCAGATACATATTGAGGGAGCGGCGAATTGGAGATAACTCTAGCATCAATAGAATAATTTATATTTATAGTGCCGCTATTGTTAACTGTGTGTTCACCTTGATCTGAATCAATATACATGCCATAAAAAGAATTGTTAGAAGTATCTTGAAATTCTTCATTAAGCTCTATAGTGCCGCTATTGGTAAAAGTGTAATTTGTATTTGCTTGATTGCCATACATACCAGTGACTGTTGTTCCCAAGAGAGGGTTTGTATCATAAACACCGCTGATGGTGCCTTTGTTGTCGAGTATGGGGTCGTCAAGGTCAGCCACTAAGCCATTAGCTAAATCTGTGCCGACAGGATTTGTTTTTGCTTGCCCAAGCGAAAGAAGGGCAGGGCTTGCCAAAAGTGTTGTTGCAAGCATAAGCGAGCCAAACACATTTAAAAGATTACATTTTTTTAAAACAGCCAAATAACGATTTTTCAAATTTCCTAAAGCATTCTTTGTTTGCATAATAGCCTCCAATTAGGTATAAAGGGGTTTATAAGAGTCTGACTCTTTATTTATAAAAACTCTAACACAAAAAAACGCAAAAACTGAAAGGTTACGAAATCTTAACCTTTCAAAAGTGCTTTTTTTTGCTGTTTTTT
>CAYJHJ010000030.1:0-24875 GCA_964370095.1 uncultured Desulfovibrionaceae bacterium
AAAAGCTACATCGCTCGCATGCCTGTTGCTGTTGCTTTTGACATTATTTATAAAGATTTTGGCTTTCAGCACAAAATCCTCACTCACAAGAAACGTCGTTCTTGTTTCGTTCGCTAAAGATTTGTTCGTTAGAACTCACTTCTTCAAAAGCTACATCGCTCGCATGCCTGTTGCTGTTGCTTTTTCAGATTTAATTCCAAGCCAGTTGTGGTCGATAGGGTGGAGGATAGCCGATGAAAGCGGAATATAAACCTTATATAATTCGTGATAGGAAGAACCTAAATCTCTTTGTAGTTGAAGAGAGATTTCTGAAAGCTTATCCTGAAATTTTGATATAAAAACAGTAGGGTAAGATTTTGATGCTTCAAAATCTGTTTCAGCACAAACATGAACTTTAGCATTGATAACAGCAGGAATTCCATAAAGCCTACAAGTAATCGGCCTGTCTTCATACAAAAGGCAAGAATCTTCAGGGCCAAGCAAAGGACAACGAAGCTGTAATTTAGAGGCTTTTTGTAAAATTGCAGCTTGTGTATAGCCTTCTTTACTGAGTTCATAATATTTTCTTTTTTCTCTTATCAAAGTTTTTTCTATTTGCATTGCAGCATTTGCAATACTTGAACGAAAACCGCCATAAGGAATTTTCTTTTTAAAAGCATTTTGAAGAGATATGGCCTCAACCAAGGATAAATCAAAAGGGGCATGACAACATGAAATACACCCATCATGGCATTTTACTTCACTTGGATATTGCTCAGCAACCTTTTTAAAGGTGCCTTCTGCCAAGTCAACAAGTTTTTGATATTCCTCTAAAGCCTTATCTATGGCTTCTTGCATTTTCATTTTTATAGTCCTTTATAAATAGCCATTGGCAAAATCTTTAATATTCATTGCATTTTTGCCTATAGGTTTGATTTTTTTTATTGCGTATGCCTTATCTTTATCAAGAGTTTTAATGAGGATATAATCATTATTCACTTCAAGTACAGAGCCTATTTTTGAATTATTTTTATCTGTAAATTCTAAGACTTCGCCTTCTAGAATTTGAACAGTCAATTCGGCATCTTTTTTTGTTGAAAGAAGGGTTCTTGGAGTGATGAGGGCACGCACTTTCCTATCTATCTCACAAGCCGTCATATTCCAATCAAAGGTATATTCTTCTTTCAATATTTTTTGTGCATAGGTGGCTTTTTCATGATTCTGCACAATAAAAGCTGCCCTTTGCTCAAAAATTTGCTTTAAAGCTGAAATCATAAGTTTTGAACCCGCATCTGCAAGTGCATCAAGAAGAGTTATTGAAGTATCATTCTTAACAATAGGTATTGCTTTTTGAATAAGCATATCACCTGTATCAAGCCCTTTTTCCATACGCATAATTGTGATGCCTGTTTGCCTGTCGCCTGCCAAAATGCCACGCTGAACAGGGGCTGCCCCCCTCCATTGTGGCAATAAAGAAGCATGTATATTATAAGGGCCAAATTTTGGAATAGATAAAACATTTTCAGGCAAAATAAGTCCGTAAGCTGCAACAATAAGAACATCAGGCTCTAAAGAAGCCAAAATATCAACATCTTCTTGATTTTTAAAATTTAAAGGCTGAAAAACTGCAAGTTTAAGCTCTTCTGCCTTTTGTTTCACAGGCGGTGCTTGAAGCTTTTTCCCCCTGCCTGCCGGCTTATCGGGCTGGCAATACACGCCAACAATCTTTGCTTGAATTTCAAATGATTGTTTTTCGATATATTCCAAAATTTGGGCTGCAAAATCAGGCGTGCCCATAAAGACAATTTTTTTCATAAATTAATTTAAACCTATAAACTCTAATCAAACATAGAAGTAGATACATTATTTATTTTTGCAATAAAAACTTCTACATTTTTATGCTCAAACTTCATGCAATATTGCTCTGCCAAAGTGCTTACTTTTTCTTCCATTTCAGCAGAATCTCCAATAATTTCAACTATTGTTGTGTTTTCGCGAAACACGCTTTCGTCATTAAATCTATGCCCTTTACTGTCAATTGCAGTTATTCCCGATATATTGGTGTTTTTAAAAGCAGAATTAAGAAAATTATAAAATTCAATCATTGTGACGGAATTCCCTTCAGCTCCACGCCCAAAATGCAATAAATAAAGGGTTTGGTTTTCAGCATCAACTCTTTGTGCTTTAGCAGAATCTATACTTGCCATGGCAAAAATAAATAAAAAAAGAATTAAAATTTTTTTCATAATAAAACCTCATAAAATTAAAAGAGTTTTCTTTATTGACAATTTGATAATTTACAACCTATGGCTCTTCTTGTCAACAAAGCCTCATTATGCTTAAAATTTATAGCTTAATAAATTATTTTCATCAAACATCTTATTTCAAGAATTAATTGCATTTTGTAATAAAATTTCAAGCAATTCACCAAACGAGATGCCTACAGTTTTTGCGGCAAGGGGCACAAGGCTTGTGGCTGTCATTCCCGGCAAAGTATTTGTTTCAAGCATAAAAAGCTCATTATCTTTTGTAAGAATAAAATCCGATCGACTATAACACCTTAGTCCAAGTGCTTTATGTGCTTTCAAAGCTTGTTCTTGAATTTCTTTTGTCAAATCTTCTGAAATAGGAGCAGGGCAAATTTCTTCGGCTCCGCCTTGTTCGGCATATTTATTTTTAAAGTCAAAAAAAGTATCGCCTTTAGGCTTTATCATAATAGGCGGAAGTGCCATAAGTTCATTATCTTTTTCAAGCACAGGGCAGGTAAGTTCAACACCGTCTATCATTGGTTCAACAATCACTTGTAAATTTTCATCGAACAAAATAGCAAGCTCTCTATGCAATTCTTCAAAGGAATGAATTTTTGCAGTGCCTATGCTTGAACCACCGGTAACTGACTTGATGAATAGGGGATACTCAAAATTTGGCTGCCAATCTTTTTTAGGCTTTATGGGTAAAAAATGCCAATCAGCGGTTTTTATGCCCACTTCTCTATAAATTTGTTTTGCTGCCGCTTTATGCAAAGCTAAAAGTGAAGATTTTGCATCACCACCTTGAAATTTACAATGAGCCTGCTCTAATAAAGCTTGAATAAGCCCATCTTCACCGGGTGAACCGTGCAAATTGATGAAGGAAACATCATGCTCTTTGGCAAGCTTGACTAAATTATCAAATTCAAAAGAAGGGTCGCACAAAGTTACAGTGTGCCCACGCTCTTCAAGAGTTTCTTTTATTGATTTTGCCCCTTTAAGTGAAACTTCACGCTCCGGGGACCAAGACCCCGCTATCAATAGTACACGCATTGAGATTAAACTCCAATTTTCTTGAAAGAATTTCTTCCGTTTTTTGTGCTTGAATATAATTTAATTGTATATGATCTTTTATGATTTGTGTTTTACCATAACGAGCATGCAAATCATCAAATCGCTTTTTTAGGCTAACTTGTTCTGTATGCTGAATTCTTTTATCAGAATAGGCAATAAGTATAGGCACATGAAATATCATTTTTTCAAGTTCAAGCACACCTTCTTTTTCCCATGGCCAAATAACGTGATGGTAAACACAAGAGGCAAGATAGGGGCTTTGTGTTTCAACCCTTACGATGCTTGCACCTAAAAGTTGATGATTTCCACCATATTTTATTGTCCATGTTTTAGCAATATCATGCAAAAGCCCAGCAATATACGCCACTTCAATATTCACGGCATCAGTATATTTCTCATTAATTTTTATTGCTAAAGCCCTAGCAAACTGTGCTACAAGCATGGAATGTTCTTTAATATTCTCTAACATTTCATACTTTTCCCATAATGCAAAACATTCATCTTCTGTAGGAAGATTGCCAATTTCATATACACAGGGAAATTGCGGATAATTATTATCAAAAAGGCTCATAAATTGCTCTTCTTATTTAAAAACCTCTTCAATAATTTCTAAGGCTTTGTTAACATATTCTTTATTTGCCTGAGAGCCCATATGCCCTATTCTAAAAACTTTATTTTCAAGTGCGGCCAAACTTCCACCCAAGAAAAGACCTTTTTGTGCCATTGCTTCCTGCTTTTCTTTCCAAACAGCATTTTGTGGCACGCACACAGCCGTTACGGTTGGTGAAGGAATTGAGTTTTTTTCAACATAAAGCTCTAAACCTATTCTCTTTATGCCTTCACGATACATATTTGCCACTTCTTCTTGCCTTTTAAATACTGCTTCAAAGCCTTCATCTTCAAAAGCTTTAATAACGGCAGCAAGAGCAAAAATTCCGTTTGTATGTGGAGTGTAGGGGAATTTTGTAGGTTCTGAGACTATAGCCATATATGGCTTAAGTGCATCATAACCAATATAGTTAACTTTGTCTATAAAATTCCAAGCTGTTTGGCTTATAGCCATAATAGTCAAATCAGAGGGGCAAGAAAAACATTTTTGAGAGCCACCTATTAAAATATCTACATAAGCATCATCAGCATAAATTGGCACACCGCCCATGCTTGAAACTGCGTCAACAACAAAAAGTGGAACATTTTTCTTCTTTTTTAAAGCACCAAGCCCCTCAAGGGGGTTAAGCGTTCCTGAAGGGGTTTCACAATGCACAAGCGTGATCATTGTTGGCTGAAATTCATCTATTGCTTTTTCTATTTCTAAAAGCTCATTTTCGCCTATAGTTGTATTGTAAGGAAAGGAAACAAGGCGTGCTTCAATATCAAAGCATTTTGCCATATCGGCAAAACCGTCGCCAAAAACACCTGTTCCAACAGCGAGAACTTTATCTTTCTTCGTTAATGTGGATCTTAATGCTGTCCACAAGCCTTGAATTGCCTCACCTGTCAAAATAACGACATCATTTTCTGTGTGGCACATTTCTTTTATTGATTTGCAAATATATTGATAAGCATCTACATATTCACTGCTGTATCGCCCCGGCATATAATCTTTTGCCAAAGCCTCTAATGCTTTTTTATGAACACTTGATGGCCCGGGGTAAAGAGGAAGTTCTATATACATATTTTCTCACTTTACTTTCCTTTATATTAGAAAAGCTTATATTATTTTTTGTGAAAAAACTATAGAGCTATTTTTTTCTATTTGCAATCTTTTTTTAATATAGAACCATAAAAAGATAAATCCTATATTAGCTTTTAGAGAAAATATTTCATACCCAAAATTAAAAGTATTCCGGTACTAATTCCAGCTGATACCGGAATACTTTGGAGGGCTAACCTGCCAAAAAGACGAGTTAACAAATATTTTCTATGCAGCCAAACTTTGAACGTGTTTCAAAAGTTCGCTGGCTTCTAAATTTTCAGGTTCTTTTGACAAAGCTTCTTGAAGAAGAGTTGTAGCTTCTTGATGTCTATCTAAACTGATAAAGCAACCCGCTAAAGTAATGCGTGTATTTTCTTTTTCATCATGCATTACGCCACGTTCAAGAAATGGAATGATTTCTTCAACTTTATTTGTCATATACGCTAAACGTACAAGGCAAGATAAAGCAACCATGTTGCCGGCATTGATCATAAGAGCTTCTTGAAATTTTTCGTAAGATTCTTCTATTTTGCCTTTTTCCATATAAACCAAGCCAATGCCTGTAATTGGTTTATCGTTTTCTTTGTCAACTGAATATGCTTTTTTATAAAAAACTAAAGCATCATCATAATTATTGCGTTGTATAGCAATAGTTGCCAAACCTAAAAAAGGTGCTGAAAGTTTGTTGTTTGATTCAAGAGCTTTTGTATAGTATGACTCTGATTTTTCAAGTTCACCCATAAATAAATAACATTCGCCTAATTCTTTGTTGATTTCATAATCTAAATGACTACTCATAGTTGTTCCCTCCAAGGAAATTTTTTATCGAACAGCTAGTTTCGATAGTTTCCTTTAAGCAAAGGCTATGCCAAAAACAAAAAATTCTATAATTTTGAAATGTTACAAATATAAGACTGTGCAAGGCCTATTATTTCTCTCCTCTGAATTAGGAAATTTTGTGTCAAAAAATCATCAATCGGCTTTCAGTTTAAAGAATAAAGTGAAAAATTTTCCTAGCAAATTAGGTAAAAACCTTTAAAAAACATTAATTTACACTTTTTTTTGACAAAAACTAAATTTTCTATTAACAATATCTTAACAAATACTATAAATATGTATTCACTTAATTATTTTAAAGATTTATGTGAGGTGTTTGATGGAAAATCCTATTCTTTGCCCAAAATGTAATACTGTTGTTCGAAAGTATCAACAGCCTGCACCAACAACCGATGTTATTATATATGATGAACAAAAGGGTATTGTGCTTATTGAAAGAAAAAATGCACCACTTGGCTATGCCTTGCCGGGTGGCTTTATTGACATGGGTGAACAAGTTGAAAATGCTGCCATTCGTGAAATGAAAGAAGAAACAAACCTTGATGTTGAGCTTTTGGGTGTTTTAGGTGTTTATTCAAGGCCAGACCGTGATCCACGCTTTCACACCATGACAACAACTTTTATTGGTAAAGCAAAAGATCCCTCAATGCTAAATGCCGGTGATGATGCTGCACATGCTAAATTTTACCCTCTCAATGAAATTCCAAAGCCCCTTTGCTTTGACCATTCAAAAATGATAGATGACTTCTTGGAATATTTAGATAATAAGCGTACTTTATGCCCAGTTCAAAATTAATCTTTGAAAACTCAAAGCTTTTCAAAAGCAGATAAAAATAAATCATTTCAGATAATTACATAAGTTTTTAGAAATTTGTATATTTTTTCTTTAAAATCTCTAGAAAAACTCTTGTGTTTTTTCCAAACTTAAGCTATAAAGAACTTGAATAAGTTGTATTTTTTTAATATTTCCATTTCTTTAGAACAAGTTTTATACTTGTTCATTGAAATGTAAGTAGAAGTTAAACTTAAATTCCTAAAAAATAAGGAAGGAATTATGCCACAGGTAGCTGCAAGAATTAATGACGATCAAGAAAAATGGTTGAAAGATTATTTCCGTACAAAAAGTGCGGGTGCTGAATTCATCCTTCCATGGGCAGTGGATATATTTTTTAGAGCCATCAACTCAGTCAAACAAAGTTTCACCCCGGCTGAGCTTAAAACTATAGTTGAAGTTCACAAAGATCTTCGCCTTTCACCTGAACAAACACGCCTTTCATATTTACTTCTTAGAGTAAACGATTATTGCGATATGAACGCAGTCCATGAAAAACATGGAGCAAGCAGGGCAAGCCTTGAAGCAAAATTAAAAAAATTAGACGACACACAAGCAACGGCTTTAATGATTTGGTCTTCAGCTTTTTGGGTAAGCAAATCATGCACCTCTGAGGATTTAGATCACTATATCTCTCAATATTAATATGTCTAAACAAAATATTCACATTGATTTTCGTGGCCTATGGCATAAAATGCCACTAGACAAGCATGAATGTTTTCTTTTTTTCAAAAAGGTTTGTGCCTATCAAAAGCTTGAAAACATAGCCTTTGAAATTCTTGCTTGCGATGATGAGCAAAGTAAAAATTTAAACCAGCTATATTTAAATATGCCTTCACCTACAAATATTCTTTCCTTTCCAGAATTAAGCGAAGAAAGGGAAGAATTTTCTTTTATAGGCTCATTGGCTTTAAGCGTTGAAACAATGCAAAGAGAAGCTTTTTTATACCATCAAGAAGACAGCTCTTATGCAAAACAATTACTTATTCATGGTTTTGCACATTTACTGGGCTTTGATCACGGTAGTGAGATGGATTATTTCTGCATAAAATCATTAGAAGCGTCTGAAGAATAAGCATAACTTTCTTTGTGCCCTAATTTTTCTTTGACCCTTTTCTACTCTTATGCTATATTAAATTTATCATTTTAATAAAGTATGGTGCCTCTATGAACACAATAGAAAAAGATAATGTTGCAGTTGTCATAACAACATATAATGACTATAAAAAAACCTTGGCATGCCTTGAAAGCGTTCACAAGCAAGTTGATTCGGCAAAAAGAATAGTTGTGGTTGATAATGGTTCAGAAAATAATATGGTTGACAGGTTGTTAAGTGCTTGGAAAGAACTTGCAAAAAAATATAACTTGCAAGAACCTGTTGAGGTTTATTCTGACGATGTTGATTATTCCCCCCTTGTGCTTATCCGCCTTTCAGAAAATGAAGGATATGCTGCGGCAGTAAACCACGCACTTCGCATGCTTTTTTATGATAAAGATTGTAAAGCTTTTTGGCTTCTACATAATGACACCTTGCCACTTCAATATGCTTTATCAGCACTTATAAGGCACACACAAGAAGAAGAAAACAAAGAAATTGTTGACTATCATATAATAGGTTCAACAATCTTGCATGAAGATTTAGAGCTTTTACAATGTGCCGGCGGTGGAACTTTCAGCTCTATCCTCGGAAAAGTTCGCCTTTATGAAGAAGATGTTTTACGCTTTTCTATGCCGGAAAGAGAAAACACGATAAAAAATATCAACTTTATCTACGGAGCTTCTGTACTTATCAGAAGGGAAGTTTTTGAAAATATAGGCTTACTTTCTGAAAAGTTTTTCCTCTTTTTTGAAGATGTTGAATTTTCTATCAGGGCACAGCAAGCAGGTTATCGCTTAAACTGGGCACCCGGTGCTATGGTAAGCCATATAGGCCCTGTTCCGGGGCGTGCAACGCCTGTTCGTTCTTTCAACCAACTTCCTATAAATGATTATGAACTTCCACAACAAGCTGACTATTATAATATACGCAACAGGTTTTATCTATTAAAAAAATTGCACCCCTACACATTCTTTTTATCGCTGCTGACTTTACCTTTACCCCTGTCAATCCGTTGGTTTAAAGGGCAAAAATCACGCTTTCACAATGTCATTCAAGCAGTGAAAGATGGCATTAAAGCATAAAACAAAGGAAATCTAATATGGACACAATTAAAGCTATAGAAACAAGAAGAAGCATACGCAAATATAAAACAGACCCTCTTTCAGAAGAGCAGATTGAAATTCTTCTTAAATCAGCAATGAAAGCCCCCAGTGCAGGCAATGGGCAGCCCTGGGAATTTATTATTGTCAAAAGCCAAGAAGGAAGAAATAAAATAGCTCAAATTCATCCTTATGCACAAATGGTTAAAGATGCTCCTCTTTGCATTATTGTTTGTGCAAACCCATCAATATCAAAATACCCTAACTTTTGGCAACAAGATTGTGCTGCAGCAATCCAAAATATATTGCTTGCAGCTCATGCTATGGGTTTAGGAACAGTTTGGACAGGCATCTATCCCGAAGAAGCAAGAACCAAAGACTTTAAAGAAAACTTTAATTTACCTGAAAATATCATTCCAATGGCGGGCATAGTTGTTGGTTATCCTGATCAATATGTTCCACCTATTGACAGGTATGATTCTTCACGCATACATATTGAAAAATATTAGTTTAATTTCAAGCATGCAGCCTTAAATATCACAGCATATTTAAGGCTTTTTCCTTTAAAATTACACAAAAGATAATTCCTTGCCTTTAGAGAGCAAATGTGTTAAAAAACTCTGTATAAATAAGGATAAAATTATGAAACTATCAAAAATTGCTGAACTTTTAGACTGTGCTTTTATAGGTGAAGATATTGAAATCAGCGGTGTAAACACCTTAGAAAGTGCAAAAGAAAGTGAACTTTCTTTCCTAGCAAATCCCAAATATATCAAAGCACTTGAAACAACAAAAGCAGGTGCTATCGTAGTAAAAAAAGAATATGCCGATCAAGTAAAAAGTGGAATTATTTCTGATAAGCCATACGAGCATTTTGCACACTGCATTATGATGTTTGCCAAAAAACAAGGCTTTTTTGAAGGAATAAGTGATAAAGCCTATATCCACGAAACTGCAAAAATTGGTGAAAATTGCATAATCTATCCTTTTGTTACAGTTGGTGAAAATGCTGTAATAGGTGATAATACAACGCTTTTTTCCAATGTTTATATAGGTGAAAATGTTAAAATTGGAAGTGATTGTATTTTATATCCCAACGCTGTTGTTATGTTTGAATGTGAAATTGGCGATGGTTGTTGCTTACAGCCGGGTGCAGTAATAGGAGCAGAAGGTTTCGGCTTTGTGCCTACTCCGTATGGAATTCAAAAAATTCCACAAATTGGCAAAACTGTTTTGAAAGACAATGTTGAAATTGGTGCAAACACTTGTGTTGACAGGGCTGCACTAGACGAAACATTAGTAAATACAGGAACTTGCATAGATAACCTTGTGCAAATTGGACATAATGTGAAATTAGGCAAAAATAATCTTATTATTTCGCAAGTGGGCATTGCCGGTTCATCCAGCACAGGTGATAATGTAACTTTGGCAGCTCAAACAGGCATAGCAGGGCATTTGCACATAGGTTCAAATTCAACCATTGCTCCAAAAAGCGGTGTAGCTAAAGATGTGCCTGAAAATGTTGTAATGGGCGGAACACCTGTTACTGACCAAAAAAGCTATATGCGAACACTTGCACTTATGCCAAAATTTCCTGAAATTTTTACACGTTTAAATAAAATTGAAAAATATCTAGAATTAGATAAAAAAGATAGCTAGTCTATTAAAAGGATTTTTATGCCCATGACATTATCAGAAAACAAAGCTCAACCCGTAGCACCCAAAAAAGAAGGCTCTGCAGTGATGAATATTCAAGACATACTTAAAACATTGCCCCATAGATATCCATTTTTACTTATTGACAGAGTAACTGAACTTGTTCCTATGGAGTATATAAAAGCATATAAAAATGTAACTTTTAATGAACCTTTTTTTCAAGGGCATTTTCCCGATCAACCAATTATGCCGGGTGTGCTTATTGTTGAAGCTATGGCACAAGCAGGTATAGTGCTTGTTGCAAGCTCACTTAAAGATAAGGCTGATATGGATAATGCTTTATATGTATTTTCAGGAATTGAAAAAGTTCGCTTCCGTAAACCTGTTCTTCCGGGTGATAAACTTGAAATAATTTGTAAAAACCCTCGCAACAAGCTTGCTTTATGGAAAATGGAAGCAGAAGCTTATGTTGACGGAAAATTAGTAGCTAGTGCTGAACTTACAGCGGCAAAAACTCCAAAAGCTTAAATTTAACTCATAAAGTAACAATAAAGGGAAACACTATGGCCAAAATTCACCCAAGTGCATGTATAGGAAAAAATGTTGAACTAGCTGATAATGTTACTATCGGGCATTGTGCAAATATTGAAGACAATGTAATAATAGGTGAAGGAACTGAAATAGGTGCTTTTGCATCAGTTAAAGAATATACAACTTTAGGCAAAAACAATAAAATACATACTTATGCTTGCGTAGGCGGAGCACCGCAAGATTTGAAATTTGCAAACGAAAAAACTCAGCTCATAATAGGCGATAATAATACAATACGTGAATTTGCAACTATCCATAGAGGAACTGTTCAAGATAAAAGTGTTACAACAATTGGAAATAACAATCTTTTGATGGCATATACTCACGTTGCGCATGATTGTGTGCTTGGTTCAAATATAGTTATGTCAAACGGGGCCACTTTAGCCGGGCATGTTTTAGTAGAAGACTTTGTTATTATTTCAGGTCTTTCCGCTGTGCATCAATTTTGTAGATTAGGGGCTCATTCATTTCTTGGTGGAATGACAGGGCTTGCGCAAGACCTTCCTCCTTATATGCTAGCCTCTGATGAAGGAAGCCAAAACAAAGTGCAAGCACCTAATATAGTTGGTCTTCGCAGATTAAAAGCATCAAGCGATTTAATTTCTGCTTTAAAATATGCTTATAAACTAATTTGGAATTCTGAAACACCTCGAAAAGAGGCCTTGCAAGAGCTTGAAGAAAAATATGATTTTTCAGAAATAAAATATTTTACTGAATTTATCCGTGCAAGCTCAAGAGGAATTGCAAAATAGTATTTTATTAATCCCAAAGAACGATAACAGGAAAAGGTAAATTATGCTCAGTATCAAGAATTTAAATGTGTTTTACAATGCTATTCACGCTGTTCACGACGTTAATATTGAAATCCCCAAAGGTTCTATTGTAACCCTAATAGGAGCAAACGGTGCAGGGAAAAGTTCAGTTATTCGTTCTATTTCAGGTTTAGTAAAGAATATTACAGGCTCTATCGAATTTGAATCACAAAAATTAGGCAAAAAAATTGAATTAGTGAAACAGCCCACCGAAAAAATGGTGGAATATGGAATCGCACTAAGCCCTGAAGGAAGGCGTATTTTGCCACACCTTAGTGTTGAAGAAAACCTTACACTTGGTGCTTGGTGCAGAACAGATAAGAAAGCTATAGCTCGTGATAGAGACATGGTTTATAGCCTTTTCCCACGCTTAGGTGAAAGGCATTGGCAAAAAGGTGGCACTCTTTCAGGCGGTGAGCAGCAAATGCTTGCTGTTGGACGTGCTTTAATGTCTGAGCCTGATTTAATTATGCTTGATGAACCATCTTTAGGTTTGGCACCTTTACTTGTTAAAGAAATCTTTGATATTATACTTAAAATCAATAATGAAGGTAAAACCGTTCTTTTGGTTGAGCAAAATGCTTTTGCGGCACTTTCAATTGCAAATTATGCCTACATCTTAGAAGTAGGCAATGTGGTTTTAGAAGGCAAAGGGCAAGAAATGCTTGCAAACCCAAAAGTAAAAGAAGCTTATTTGGGCGGCTAATGCTCTAAAAAAAATATGTCAGTCAAAATAAAATATCATAAAAAAGCACAAGAAATCTACAAAGAAGGCATAAGTTATGCCACAAAAGAATCTGTTGGGCTTGACTTGCGTGCTTGCTTTGAAGAAGAAAATGTTTCTATTGAAGCTGGTGCTCGTTTTTTAGTGCCAAGCGGTATCAGTATTGAAATTGAAGAAGAAAACCTTGCTGCTTTTGTTTATAGCCGTTCAGGTTTAGGTGCAAAACAAGGACTTACTGTAGCTCAAGGTGTTGGCGTAATCGATAGAGATTATAGGGGCGAAATTCTTATTATGCTCTTAAACACTTCACAATACGAACAAATTATTACAAAAGGCGACAGGGTTGCGCAATTAGTCTTTCAACCTGCCTATCAACTTGAAGTGCAAATAGTTGAAAGCCTCACAGAAACACAAAGAGGTTCTGGCGGCTTTGGGCACACAGGAAAATAAAAAAGCAGTATCTATAATAAAGATTTTGGCTTTCAGCAAAAAATCCTCACTTGCAAAAAACGTCGTTTTTACTTCGTTTGCTAAAGATTTATTCGCTAACGCTCTTACTTTTCCATGCACTATAGTTTAAAAATTTTGTAAGGAGATGGGGGAGAGTTTGAGAGGGGGAAGAGCCTCACTTTTATAAAAGTGTGATTCTTCCCCCTCTCAATTATATTTATTTCAACAAAGTCTATTCCCACTCAATGGTTGACGGTGGTTTAGGCGAAATGTCATAAACAACTCTATTTACGCCTTTTACTTCATTGATAATTCTTGTGGAAATGCTTTCTAAAAGCGAATCAGGCAATCTTGACCAATCAGCTGTCATTGCATCAACTGAATCCACCACACGAAGTGCGATAACATGCTCATAAGTTCTGCCATCGCCCATAACACCAACGGTTTTAAGTGGTAAAAGCACTGCAAAACCTTGCCATACTTTACGATAATAGCCGCTTGAACGAAGCTCTTCTTGAACTATAGTATCCGCTTTACGCACGATTGAAAGACGTTCAGGAGTAATCTCACCTAAAATACGAATAGCTAAGCCAGGCCCGGGGAATGGGTGCCTCCATAAAATTGTATCAGGAACTCCAAGCTCTGCACCAACTTTTCTCACTTCATCTTTGAAAAGTTCACGGCAAGGCTCAATGAGTTTCATATTCATTTTTTCAGGCAAGCCGCCCACATTGTGATGTGATTTAATTACTGCAGATGGCCCTTTGTGAGAAATTGACTCAATAACATCAGGATAAAGCGTACCTTGAGCAAGCCAAGCAACATCAATGCCTTTTTCTTTTAATTTTTTAGCTTCTGCATCAAAAACATCAATAAAGGTATAGCCGATAATTTTTCTTTTTTCTTCAGGATCATCAATGCCTTTTAATTTATCAAGGAATAATTTGCTTGCATCAACAAAATTGAGGTTCATATCGAAGCTATTGCGAAGTAAATCAGCAACTTCTTGCCCTTCGCCTGAACGTAAAACACCGTTATCCACAAAGATACAATGCAATCTTTTGCCTATAGCCTTATTGAGTAAAACAGCAACTACAGTAGAATCAACGCCGCCTGATAAAGCACAGATAATATGCCCATCTTCACCAACTTTTGCTCTTGTTTCTTCAATAACTCTGTCAACAAAGCTGTGCATAGTCCAATCAGCTTTTAGTTTACAAATTTCAAACAAGAAATTTTGCAGCATTTTTTCACCCTCTACACTGTGGTGAACTTCAGGGTGGAATTGCACTGCATAAATATTTCTTTTATGATCTGCCATTGCAGCAATAGGCAAAGAAGCTGTTTTTGCAATGATTTCAAAACCGGCAGGAACTGCTTCCACAACATCGCCGTGGCTGTTCCAAACTCTGGTTACTTTTTCTACATTTTTAAATAAAGGGCTATCTTTTTCAATAAGCAAATCAGCAGGGCCATACTCTCTTTGATGTGATTGAGCAAGCTTCCCGCCCAAATTCAAGCCTAAGAGTTGCATGCCATAACAAATAGCAAGCACAGGCACATTTAGTTCTAAAATTGCATTGTCAAATTGCGGAGCATCTTCTTCACCAACTGAAGCCGGCCCGCCAGACATAATAATTGCATCTGCTTTAAGCTCTTTAAGCTTTTCACTTGTTACATTACAAGGGTGAATTTCAGAATATACACCTGCTTCGCGCACTCTTCTTGCAATAAGTTGAGTAACTTGTGAGCCATAGTCTATAATAATAACCTTTGAAGACATATTTTTTCCTTTTGTTGGAATTGGTTTTCTTTATTCAACCCTATAGTTAGGGGCTTCTTTTGTGATAATAACGTCGTGAACGTGGCTTTCACGCAAGCCTGCTGAACTAATTTCAACAAGATTTGCTGTTTTATGGAGTGTTTCAAGGTCTTTTGCACCGCAATAGCCCATACCTGAACGAAGTCCGCCTATCATTTGATAGATGGTTTCTGAAACAGGGCCTTTGTATGGAACACGCCCAACAATGCCTTCAGGAACGAGTTTTTTAGATTTTTCTTGGAAGTAACGATCGGAAGAACCGTCTTTCATAGCATCTATTGAACCCATTCCGCGATATACTTTATATGTTCTGCCTTGATAAAGCATTGTTTCACCCGGGCTTTCTTCTGTGCCTGCAAAAAGTGAACCCGCCATCACAGTGTTTGCACCAACCGCCAAGGCTTTTGCAACATCGCCTGAATATTTAATTCCGCCGTCTGCTACAATACATTTATTAAATTCTTTTGCAGCTTTTACTGTTTCAATAATAGCTGTGATTTGCGGAACACCAACACCGGAAACTACACGAGTAGTACAGATTGAACCGGGCCCAATACCAACTTTTACGGCATCTGCACCTGCTTTAAATAAAGCTTTTGCACCTTCATAAGTGGCAACATTTCCGGCAATCAATTGTGCTTTTGGGAAAGAAGAGCGTATAGCCTCTATTGTGCGAATAATGTTTACTGAATGCCCATGAGCTGAATCTAAAACTAAAACATCAACCCCTGCAGCCAATAATTCGCTGGCTCGATATTCACTTTCAGCACCCACTCCGATGGCTCCGCCAACACGTAAACGCCCATTATCATCTTTGCATGCATCAGGATATTTTTGAACTTTATCTATATCTTTTATGGTGATAAGCCCTTTAAGTGCATTGTTTTCATCAACATCAAGAAGCTTTTCAATGCGATGTGTGTGCAGGTGATGTTTAGCTTCTTCTAAAGTTGTACCTAAAGGAACAGTAACTAAGCCTTCGGCTGTCATCACTTCACTTACCAAAACCTTGCCAGCATCATCCACAAAACGCACATCGCGGTTAGTAAGAATACCAACAAGCTCATTATTGCGCACAACAGGCAAGCCTGAAACACGAAAATCTTTCATAAGATCAAGAGCAGCTTGAACAGTATCATCAGGCTTGATAGTTACAGGATCTAAAATCATTCCGCTTTCAGATTTTTTTACTTTTTCAACTTCAAGCCTTTGGCGTGCAACGTCCATATTCTTGTGAACTATGCCTATACCGCCGTTTCTAGCCATTGAAATTGCCATTGCTGATTCGGTTACAGTATCCATAGCCGCAGATAAAAGAGGAATACCAAGCTTTATTTCAGGTGTGAGGTAGGCACTTACATCAATTAAGTCAGGTGTGATTTCTGAATAAGCCGGCACCAATAAGACATCATCAAAAGTTAATGCTTTTCCTAGAATTGTAGCCACAAAAAACTCCTTATTTCTACATTAAAAGAAAGGATTTTAAAATTAATATATTATCTTACTCAAGAAGATAAATAAAAGATTAAAAATTATAGCTTTAGCACGCACGCTTGTCAAACAAAAAAGATAGCCATACAGAAAGAAATTCTTTGCTTTTTTTTCAATATTCTATATTATGAAAAAAATTATACATCTTGGAATTTATGCTATGACGCATGATGTTTTATCAATAACCTATGTTTCGCTTGAAATAAGTTTTTTTTCAGTGCTTTTTTCTGCTTTTCTTGGCTTACCACTTGGCTTATGGCTTTGTGGCAACAGCAAATATCGCACTGTTGTCGGAACTGTTTGCAACGCCTTGCAAGCTTTGCCTACTGTTTTAATAGGGCTTAGCGTATATATGATTCTTTCAAGAAAAGGAATTTTAGGTTTTTTAGGGCTTATGTATTCCACAAAAGCAATAATTATAGGGCAATGTATTTTAATAACTCCTCTTGTGGCAATTTTAACACAAGCCGCACTTGAAAGACTTGATAAAAGATATAAAAGAACAGCACTCACTCTAGGTGCAAATAAATGGGAAATGTATAAAGTGCTTTTTATTGAAGCCCGCTTTGCTTTGACTGCCGTGCTGGTTACTGCTTTTGGAAGAGTGATTGGTGAAATTGGCATAAGCATGATGCTTGGCGGAAATATTGCAGGATATACCAGAACGATGACAACAACAATGTCTTTAGAATACGATAAAGGTGCTTTTGACCTTGCTATTAATTTAGGACTTGTTTTGCTTGGCATAAGCCTTATTGTTAATGTCTTACTCAAGCTCTTGCAGGGAAAATCGCAGGAGGTTGACATTGTTTGAAATCAATAAGCTCACAAAAGTAATTCAAGGAAAGAAGATTCTAAGCATAAATTATCTTCACCTTGAAAAAGGAAAACTGCATAGCTTAAGAGGACAAAACGGAGCAGGCAAAACCACGCTTTTACATATACTTGCATTGTTAAGCTCACCAAGTTCAGGCACAGTAAAATTTTTTGGTGAAAATATTAATTATAGTTCAGAAAAAGAATTACTAAAGCTAAGAAAAGATATTGTGCTTATGGAGCAAATGCCGATTATGTTTTCAGGTTCGGTTGCAAAAAACATTTGTTTTGGCTTAAAAGCACGTAAGTTTTCTAAAATTGAGCAAGAAAAAAAACTTGATGAAGTTTTGGAACTTTTGGAAATCAAGCACTTAAAAGATTACAGGGCAAACACACTTTCCGGCGGTGAAACACAAAGGGTGGCACTTGCAAGAACATTGATACTAGAGCCAAAATGCCTTATACTTGATGAACCTACTGCAAGCCTTGATAAATCAAGCCGTGAGCTTATAGAAAAAATTTTAAAAAACCTCACACCAAAATACACATTAATAATGACAACACATAGCGAAGAACAAAATGCACTTCTTTCGCAAAATACAATCACATTAGATAATGGACTTTTAGTAAAATAATGAAAAAAGTATTACTCCATGCCTGCTGTGCACCCTGTGCTTTAATGCCGCATAAACACCTAAGCAAAGAATATGAAGTTACGCTCATTTTTTATAACCCAAATATTCACCCAAAAGAAGAGTTTGAAAAAAGACGAGATACTTTTCTTTACTTTGTAAAAAACGATACTATTAATTATATAAATGAGGAAAAGTGTTTTAGCTATCAAGGCTTTGAAACATGGGCACAAAATATGCCCACACTTGAGTTTCCAAAACGCTGCTTTAATTGCTATACCCCACGAATTGAAGAAAGCGCAAAAAAAGCAAAAAAACTTGGCTTTGAAGCATTTACAACTTCTTTGCTTTATTCACGTTATCAGCAACACGATATTATTATTGAGCAAGGAAAAGCTTTTGCACAAAAATATGGTGTGGAATTTATTGGAAGAGATTTTCGCCCCTATTGGTATGACGGAATTAAACTTTCAAAAGAAAAAAATATGTATAGACAGAAATATTGCGGTTGCGGTTTGCCTGAAAAAAGTTAACAATTTTTTAACAAACAAACAAGATCCACGTTTCTTGTGAGTAAGGATAACAATATGCTAAGCACAAAAAGATTAAATATATTTCAAGAAGAAAAAGAAGATTTAATAAAATTTCATGGGCACTTTTGCGGAGGGCTTTCACTTGGTATGCGTGCAGTAGCACTTGCAAAAGATTTACTTAATTTTCAAAATGACGATCTTATGGTTATTGCCGAAACAGATATGTGCGGGCTTGATGCTATTCAGTTTCTTTGTTCTTGCACTTATGGCAAAGGCAATCTTATTCATAAAGATTATGGGAAAAATGCCTTTACTTTTTATGACCATCAACAGAAAAAAGCAGTAAGGCTTATACTAAAGCCAAGGGTTTTTGAAGCTATTCAAGAAGCAAAAGCAAAAGAAAGTGAGTTCAAAGCTCTTATAGAAGAAGATGAAAAAAATATTTACTTCCTTATTGATGACGATGTTCTTTTTTCATATAAAGAAGTTCCTTACACTCCGCCCAAAAAAGCACAAATCCTTCAAAGCTTTGTGTGCGAAAGTTGTGGGGAAGAAATGATGGAATCAAGGGCAAGGCATTATGCAGGAAAAACATTATGTATTCCTTGCTTTAGCGAAGTTGAACAAAAAATTTAAAGAAATATTAAGGAAATATTTATGAAAATGGCAATTATACGCGGCATGGTTTTAGGCGGGTCTTTAGGAATTTTTGCTGCTTTATTCGGCTTTTCAGAAGTTATGCCAAGAACAGCCCTTTTTGGAACTATCGTAGGTGCTTTAGCCGGTTACAGTGCAGAAAAAATAAAAATCAGCAGGTCAAAATCAAAAAAATAACATGTCTGAAAACGAAATATTAAAGCTTATCCATAATTATTTTCCAAACAAAGATAATAAGCATATACTTGCAAGAGGCGATGACTGTGCTGTCTTAGAGCTTGATAAGCAGTCTTCGCACATTGTTATAACTACAGATATCTTTGTGGAAAATTCTCATTTCAAAAGCTCATATTTTTCACCAAAAGCTATTGGATATAAAGCACTTGCCGTTAATATTTCGGATATTTACTCTATGGGAGCAAGCCCTTTTTCAGCACAACTTGCACTTTCTTTTCCAAAAAACTATTCTAAAAATCACTTGGAAGAAATTATTTCATCAATGGCAGAACTTTCTAAAGAGCATGATATTTTACTTTCAGGTGGCGATTTATCTAGAACAGACGTGCTCTATCTCAGCATAACTTTACTGGGTTTGAAAGATAAAGAAGTGAAGCTTTACAGAAATCAAGGAAAAATCTCTGATATAGTCTATATAGTAGGAGATATCGGACTTTCACGCCTTGCCCTCACATTGCTTGAAGAAATAAAGCTTTCTGTAAAAGAAATAGAAGAAAAATATCCTTTAGCTTTAAATGCACATTTCTATCCTGAATTACACAAAGAAAGTTCAATGCAAATAGCTGATTTTGCAAAGAAACACCAAAATTATGCTTTTTCGCTTATGGATCTTTCTGACGGTTTGGCAAAAGATTTGCCTAGACTTGTTGAAAACTATGGTATAAAACTTTGTTTAGATAAAAAAACTCTTAATAAAGAATTGCTTGCTTATTTTAATAACGATACACAAAAAGCCCTTGAGTTTGCAATAGCAGGCGGTGAAGATTATGCATTATTAGGCACTTGCCCAAAAGAGCTTTGGAACAATTTTCAAAGTACTTGCCCAAAAGCAAAGCAAATAGGCACAATAGTTGAGAATAAAGGAATTTTTCTCAATGCTAAAGAGATAAAACTTAAAGGCTTTGACCATTTTGCATAAAAGTATAGATTTTGGCTTTTTGCACATAAAAGGGTATAAAAATATATGAGAAAAATGAATTTAGCAAAACTTGACATCTATAGTATAGATTTTGGCTTTTAGCACAAAATCCTCACTTGCAAAAAGCGTGTTTTTTGCTTCGCTCGCTAAAGACTTGTTCACTGCGCTCACATTTTACGCTTGAAAGGGTATAAAAATATATGAAAAAAATGAATTTAGCAAAACTTTCCTTGGCAAGTATAGGGTCAGTCGGTATTATTATTTCAATAGTGGCTATTTTTACTTGGCGATCCTTTGAAAAAGATGAAGAATTTATTTCTTCTTTATACTTTGAAAAAGGCGCAACCACTATTCACCTTATGGAAAGAATATTAAGCTCACGCATGCCGAATATTGGAAATAATCCACTGCAAATCTTAGCTGAAGAACTTATCAATGATGGTGAATTTACTTTTGTTACCCTGACCGACAAAGATGGAAAAATAATTATACACAGTGATCCAAGTTTTGTTGGCCAAAACTTAGACTTAAGTAATGTTGACAGCAGATTACAAACCAATGACACACCTAAAAGGGCTAAACTGGCTCAAGTTAAAATTCAAGACAAGCCAAATTATGTTGTTTACAAAGAGCTTACGCCATTTGTTGGCTCGTTTCGCATGAACACTTTTGAACAGGAAAGAAGTCGAAGCAAAAAACATCACAGAGAAAATAATAGCGAAAATAATAGCGAGGATAGCGAGCCGATTTTCAGAATAAATAATCAAGAATATGAAAGCGTGTTTGCTTTTATTGGGCAAGACGCAACTTTGCAGACTTTAACCTCCAAGCGTTCAAAGGCTATTCTTATGCTTCTTTCATGTGCTATTCTTTTTGTTGCTCTTGTACTGTTCACATTGCTCCAATACGCCCAAAGAAACAGAGAGTTACATAAAAGGCATATTGAAGCCCAAATTCTTGCAGATGAAATGGTAGCAAAAATCCACTCACTTGAAAAAGATTTAAGGCAAAAAGAAAAACTTGCGGCTATTGGCGACTTGGTTGCAGGTGTTGCCCATGAAATAAGAAATCCGCTCAGCTCCATCAAAGGTTATGCAACTTTTTTCAAGCAAAAATTCTCTGCCGATAGCAATGAAAAAAAAGCCGCAAAAATTATGATTGAAGAAATTGAAAGACTTAATAGAGCTATCGACGATTTAATTGGTGTGAACAATTCCACTGAAGTGCGCTTGCAAAAAACTTATATAGATGAAATATGCAAAAAAATATGCCTCTTACTTAATCACGAGGCAAAACAAAAAAATATCAATCTCTTGTGCCATGAACCACAAAAATCTAAAGAAGACGATTTTCTTACAATGGCTGACCCAGATAGGTTTACACAAGCAGTTTTAAATATCACACTCAATGCACTTGAATCTTTCACTCAAGAAAAAGAAGATAAAGAGGTAAGTATTGAGCTTTCAAAAACTGATGAAGAGATTATTATAAAAATTGAAGACAATGGAACAGGTATTCCTGAAGATATTATTTCACGTATTTTTGACCCCTATTTTACAACAAAAAACCAAGGCACAGGGCTTGGGCTTGTGATGTCAAAAAATATTATTGATGCACATAATGCTGAACTTGAGCTAAGTTCAAGCGAAGATGGCACAGTATTTAAAATTATTTTGCCTATATAAAAGCAAAGAAAAGATGAAACAAAAGGTGAGTATTTCAAAGGAGATACTCACCTTTTTTAGATTTTATTAGTGTTAATTTATGTATTTGAGCTTTCAAGCCATTTTCGTATAATTCTTAAAGCCATATCCATATTTTTCTGGGCTTTTTCTAAGGTAAGCAGCTTCATTTCTTCTAATTTCTGTTTGTCTTCTAAAACACTTATTGCCCTTTCTTTTGAGTTGAAGGCAGCAGCAACATTTGATCGGGTTGCCGGTGTATTTATTGTGCTAGGCAGCTTTTGCTTTTGTTGTGTCATTCATCCAATCCCTTACTATTGAAATTGTGTGTTCCATATTTCTTTCAGCAAGTTGTAAAGCCTTGGCTTTTATGTCATCTACAGAAAGATCTTCACCCACTTCAAATACAGCAGCATCTAAATAGTTTTGCTGGCTTTGCCTTGCGGCCAATTCTTGTTGCCTTGCTTCTTCTTCTTGTGCTTGGAAGAGTGCATATTGCTCTTCTGCGGCAGGCAAGCCTTCTAAGCCTTCCAAAACTTCGCCAGATTCAACTCTTGGGCGGATAACACTCATAACTATTGGGCGAAGAACAAGCATGATAAAGAGGAAAGCCAATAAAGCAGTAAGAATAGGTTTTATCATTCTGTTTGCAAAGTCAGAAAGAAGCTCTGAAGCACTTGGTTCATAAGGTAGATTGTTTTCACCAAATGCAATATTACTTACTTCTATCGTATCTCCACGTGTGTTGTCAAATCCTACTGCATTTGAAACCAATTCTTGTATACGGGCTAATTCTTCTTCTGAACGCGGAACATATGTATAGCCGCCTTCTTCATTTCTTACATATGTGCCATCAACTGCAACTGCAACTGTAAGCCTATTCACAGCACCCATTTGCCCAATAATATTTTCTTCAACTTTATTGATTTCATAGTTCACAGTGCTTTGTTCTCTTGAACCGTCTTGAGTAGAAACAGAACCTGTTAAACCATCGCCACGGAAGTTTGCATCAGGTGAACCTGCTTCTAAGTTTGCTTGACCTTGTTGAATTTCTTCGCTTGTTTGTTCAGAGCGAACAACGCGGCTTTCAGGGTCATAAATTTCTCTTCTTATTGTGCGTTGGCTATAATCAAGTGCAGCATTTACTTTTGCAATGGCTTTGCCCGGCCCTAAGATTGGGATAAGAAGCTCATTGATTCTTGCTTCAAGCAGTTTTTCAAAGCGTGTTCTGTATTCTAATTGTGAATTATTGGCACTAAAACCTTCTTCTTCAGGTGTATAGATTGCATTACCTGCATTATCTGTGATGGATACATGATGTTTATCTAAACCTTCAACAGACATAATAAGCAAGTTCAAAACACCGTCTATTTCTTTTTTTGACATTTGTAGGTTTGTATTTTCCAGCATCAAAACAACTGATGCAGATGGTGGAAGCTGTTCTTCAATAAAGAGTGAGCGTTCAGGCATAACCAAGTGAACACGAGCTGATTCAACATTAGGTAATTCGCTTAATGTTCTTGTAAGTTCACCCTGCAAAGCACGTTGATAGTTGATTCTTTGCACAAATTCAGTTTGACCCATTTGAAGCTCATCAAAAATTTCAAAGCCTACACCTGAACCAACCAAATTACCTTCGCCGGCAATTTTAATTCTCAAGTCATAAACTTGATCAGCAGGAACTGTGATGGTTTGCCCTTCATCAACCAAGCTATATGAAACTTTTTCAGTTTCTAAAAAAGTAACAATCTTGTTTGCATCTTCGCTGGTAAGGTTAGTATAAAGTATTTTATGGTTTGGTTTATTAAGCCAAAGAATAAAAAGAATAAAGGCTGTCATCATCACTAAACCTGCACCTATAATAAGTATGCGTTGGTTTTTGTTGAGTTTTGTCCAAAAGCCTCTTGCTTTATCAGTGATTACATCTAAGCTAAATTTACTTGTATCCATAATTACTTCTCCCAAATAATGTCAAAAAAAATAAAATCTGAAATCTATATTGCAAACAATGTGCCAATATTAAGAAAATTTTGCCCTAAAGCAACTCAGGGCATTTTCTAATAATATATTGTTAATATAATTAAGGAATTAGAGAACAAAGACGCGTCAAATTAAAGACATTCACTTTGGCACAGCTTTTGCAATACACCTATCAAGAAATTATAAAACTCAAAGGAAATATAATTTTCTTGAGGAGGTTTTATGCAAAATGCCATATTTACAAGCTTATTTGGTGCCCTCACAGCAGAGCACAGGCTTGCAGTTGTTTCAAATAACTTAGCAAATGTAAACACAACTGGTTATAAAAATGATAAATTGGCTTTTAAAGACACTATGATTCACTTTGCCCACGATTATATACGTGAGCCACTTGAAAACCTGCGCTCTGAGCCACTTTTTCCTGAAGCACACCTATTATCCCGTGTGAGAATTGCTGTTGAAAAAACAGATTTCTCTCAAGGGGCTATGCAATCAACAGGAAATCAGCTTGATGTTGCTTTGGCAGGGCCCGGTTTTTTCAGTGTGCTTACTCCTCAAGGCGAATACCTCACAAGAAATGGTGCTTTCAGTCAAAATGCTGACGGAACATTGATGACAAAACAGGGTTATCCTGTTTTGGGTGATGGCGGCCCTATTGTTATTCCAGAAGGCACAAAAAATGTGCATATTTCTGATGATGGCAGAGTTTTTGCTGATAATGTTGAAGTTGGCGCATTTAGAATTACTGCTTTTGCAGACCCTTCACTTGAAATGGAAAAACTTGGAATGAATATGTATAGGCTAAAAAATGGGGCAACCCCCGAAACAGTTGATGCCTATGCAGAAGGTTTAGTTGTAAACCAAGGGTTTTTAGAAAAAGCTAATGTGAATGTGGTTGAAGAAATGGTAAAAATGATTGAAGTTCAACGCACTTTTGAAGCAAATTCAAAAGTCATGCAAACAGGCCATGCCTTAGACACTGAAGCAATCACAAAAGTAGGTAAATC
>CAYJHJ010000031.1:0-17859 GCA_964370095.1 uncultured Desulfovibrionaceae bacterium
ATAATAGATTAACTCTTGAAATTGCAAGAGGTTGCACAAGGGGTTGCCGTTTTTGCCAAGCAGGTTTTACTATGCGGCCCTCACGTGAAAGAAGCATAGAGAATATTAAAGAACTTCTTGAAGATGCTGTTAAAAAAACAGGTTATGAAGACGTGGGCTTTTTATCGCTTTCAGCGGGCGATTTTTCTGCACTTAAAACTTTATTTTTAGATGTTTCAAAGCAATGTGCCGAAGAGCAAGTTTCCTTGTCATTACCTTCTTTAAGGGTAGGTTCGGTTGATGGCGATATTATGAAAGCCATTGCAAATATAAGAAGAACAGGTGCAACCTTGGCACCTGAAGCCGGCAGCCAAAGGCTGAGGGATATCATCAATAAAGGCATTACTGAAGAAGCCTTGATTGAGCATGTGCGCCAGCTTATTTATAATGGTTGGCAACAAGTGAAGCTTTATTTTATGCTTGGCTTACCCGGCGAAACTTATGAAGATTTAGACGCAATTATTGATTTGGCAAAAAAAGTTCGTGATTGTGCCATTTATTTTGATGAAGAAGGAAAAAAGCGTGGCACACAAATTCAAGTAACTATTTCTGTTTCGCCTTTTGTGCCTAAAACGCATACGCCTTTTCAGTGGGAAGCACAAATTTCTTTAGAGGAAATGACAAAAAGAGTCTTTTATCTTCGTGATTTATCAAAAGCACAAAAAAATGTAAAGATGCGTTGGCATGAACCTGCAACTTCTTTTTTAGAGGGTATTTTATCAAGGGCTGACAGAAAAATGTCAAAAGTTGTCTTGAATGCTTATAAAAAAGGGGCAATCTTCGTTTCTTGGATGGATCATTTTAATCTTGATTATTGGCTTTTAGCAATGAAAGAAGAAGGCTTTGACATAGAAGACTATACTGGAGCAAGAAACCTTCAAGCTACTTTGCCATGGGATCATTTGAACACAGGAATCACGAAAGAATTTTTGTTGAAAGAGCGCACAAAGGCTTTTGAAGAGAAAATTACCCTTGATTGCAGGTATGAAAATTGTTCTTTATGTGGCACTTGTGATTTGCCCAAAAAAGCTTCAACTTTACGTTTAAATGCTGATGACAAGTTATTAAAAACTGATTTGAATTTTAAACAAAGAGATCAAGAAGCACTTGCAGTTCCAAAAAATACAATTATTCAAAAAATGCCTGAAAAACAGGTGCATGATAAGAATAATCCACCTAAAATTGCTCAGCATTTGGTGGAAAGAGTTGTGCGCTATAAAGTTTGGCATAAAAAAGTTGGCTCAGCAGCATATTTAAGTCAGCTTGAGATTCAGCCACTTTTGGAAAGGGCTTTAAGAAGAGCAAACATTCCAATGTCATTTTCTCAAGGCTTTCACCCCTTGCCCTTACTTTCTTTTGGAAGAGCTTTGCCTGTGGGGGTTGAAAGCAATGCAGAATGGTTTGCACTAAGCCTTAGAAAAGCAATGAATCAACAAGCATTTAAGGAAGCACTTAGCTCCTATATGTTGCAAGGTATGGAAATTATTGATGTTGAGCCCTTGCCGCTTTATGGCACTGTGCCACAAGCACAAAATGAAATTTTTCAAGTTCGCATTCCAAAGGAATATATAACTCAAGCAAAAAAATGTTTTGATGATTTTGTTCAAAGCGAATTTTTTATCTTTGAAAAAATGAATAAGCAAAACAAAATAAAAGAAAAAAATATCAGAGAATTACTGATAGATTATAAATGGGTTGACGATGTGCTTGTTTATAAACTTAATTATGAAAGTGATTACCTTTCACCTAAAACTTTTGCAGAGGCAATTTTTACAGGGAAAAATATAAAAAAAGAAGATAAGCTTTATCAATTCCTTGATATTTTACCTTATAAAATCCATACATTAAAGTTATCTCAAGAATTTTAGTTGATTTTCTGTTCAAGTAATCTCAATATGCCTTAATGAAATAAAGCAATTCTTTTTTTGGTTATGATATCAAATTATTTAAGGATTGCTTTTTTTTTCTCTTTAGAGTATAAAAGTCTAAAGAAAATTTATAAAAACTTTAGATTTGCTGTTTCGCTTGAAGAAGCTTTTATTTAGAATTATTCAAGTATAATAGTAGGTTGAATTTAAAGGAGAAAGAAGATGCTAAGATTAATACATTCTTTTTTATTAAGCTTTTTGTTTACTATTTCGATAATTGGAAGTGCTTTTGCTGCTGAAGAGGCAAAAGATTTGCCAAATAGCCCAAAAGATGTTGCTGACAGGTCAGCTCCGATTGCCGTAGAGCATGAAGGGGCGGATAGCCTTGGAAGTGAGCTTGCACTTATTTTGAAGGATAGAATAAACACAAGTTCACTTTTCACTTTAGAGCAAAAAGACATGCCAAAATTTCGCCTTTTACTTTCAACAGTTTCAGAGTTTGAAGACAGGCCTAATATAGGATCAGCTTATTCAGCAGTTTGGGTTTTTTCTCAAAGCGAAGCAAACTTGAGGCATTTTATTTCTCGTGAAGTGGGAATTGTAAATAGCGATAATATTGAAGAAGTTGCAACAAAGCTTCTTGAAAGAACTGACGGTTTAGCAGTAAGGTATTCTTACCTTTTCCCAGAACAAACAGATTAGGATTCGTGAGTGCAAACGAACAAATCTTTAGCGAACGCAGCAATTTTCACATAAATTGCAAGAGAGGATTTTGTGCTGAAAGCCAAAATCTATCAATATTAATGACGGTTTAGCAGTAAGGTATTCTTATCTTTTCCCAGAACAAACAGATTAGGATTCGTGAGTGCAAACGAACAAATCTTTAGCGAACGCAGCAATTTTCACATAAATTGCAAGAGAGGATTTTGTGCTGAAAGCCAAAATCTATCAATATTAATGTCGTTTTAGCAGTAAGGTATTCTTACCTTTTCCCAGAACAAGTAGAATAAGATATGAAATAAATACAATTAAAAATTCAGCCCCCATACAGTCAATATGGGGGCTTTTTCTAGGGGAAGAGGATTAAGGTTAAGGAGATTTTACACTAATATATTTAAGAGGGGGATTGTTTAGATAAGTAAATGTTTATAACAAAGCTTCAACATAATTTTCAAATTCGCTTGTTTTACTAGCCCACTCTTCTTCTAAGATATTTATATCTTGAGCAAATCCTTTGGCACTTGCTGAAGGGCTGCCTTCGCGTATCAAGCTAATGTTCTGTTTTACTTGCTTTTCTTTGATTTCAGTTTTTAACCTTCCAATCTCATCGAGATATTCGCTTTGAACTGCTTCAAGTTCTAACCTTTCGCTTTCACTCAAAGACCTTAATAATTGATTGTATTCAGGATTACTAGAAGTGCCAAAGCCCAAAAAGCTTGTGTTTAAATTATAGGCTGTATCCGGCAGTGAGTGCTGGGGTTGCACCGCTAAAGCTGCGCTTGTTGAAGTGAAAGTGAATAAACCAAGAAGTGAAAGTGTTGTAATAATTGTTTTTTTTGACATAATAATTTTCCTTTTGTAATTTTTTATATTTTTAGACTTGAACAATTTGTTTTTCGCTCATCATAATTCTTATATAGCAAAAGCCGTGCCAAAGACTAATATTCATAACTATTTGATTTTTATTGATGATTTTTTAATTGAAAAATCAAACTGAGTTTACTTTTTATACAGTGTATAAGTGGGATTGTATAAAATATATACACCTATTATATTGTAATATATTGAGAAATTATAATTTAAAACGACAAGCCCCCATACAGTCAATATGGGGGCTTCTCTAGGGGAAGAGGATTAAGGTTATGAAGTTTATTCGTATTACTTTCTTTATAAGGTGAATCTACGAATGTATGGGTTTTATTAGTTTTTAGAGGTTATATAGAAAGGCTATAAGCCGAATTTAATATTAATTTAAACTGTTTGTGCTGATAAGTGAATTATAACTTTTTTGTAGATACCTTCTGAATTCATTTGTTCTACTTATCCATTGTCTTTCTAATTTATCAATATCAGCTGATATTTCTTTGATTCTTCGTGATGATGACCCTTCTTCGCGCAGATAAAGGTTATGAGTTTTTTGTTTCTCCCTTAGTTCTACTTTTAAGTGGGCAATATCATTAAGATATTCTTTTTGAACTTGAAAAAGTTCCTGTTTCTCGCTTTTGGTAAGCCTTGCTAGAAGTTTTTCATATTCAGGGCTATTTGATATGCCATAGTCAAAAAGCCCTGTACCTAAATTATACACAGTTGGAGGTAGTGTGTTTTTAGTTTGAATGGCTTGAGCAAAATCAGATGAAGCCAGTGTTAATAATCCTATAAGTGAAAAAATTGAAATTATAGATTTTTTTGACATAATTTTCCTTGCCCCTTCTTCTGACATAATGACCACAAGAAGTAAGAAAGGGTTTACCTTAATAATATATTTTTTGAGTATTGATTATACTGGGCTTTCTCGTTTCCCAGTTTTTCTTGTGGATTTTATTGATTTTTGCCCATCCAATTTTTGCTGTCGCAATCTGCTCTATTATGCATACCTTGTCCATTGTTTCGGCCATGTTTTCCGTCTTTGCCTTTCATGTGATATGGTTTAGCCGGAAAACCATAGTCATCTTGAAGCTTTGTATGAAAATCTTGTGATAAACCTTGTATATCTTGGCTAAGTTTTTCAATTTCGCCTGCAAGTTTTGATGCCTCATCTGGGTTTGGGTTGTCATTTTTCATAATGGCTCTGTACGCAGCCCTTTTTTGAGCTATTTCAACTTTAAGAGGATCAATTGACTTTTCAAGTTCGTCCGCTAATTTTTTAATTTCTGCTTTTTGTTCAGCTGTAAGTTCTGGCATGTTTTCTTTCATCATTTCAGCACAATAGTTATGGTTGTTGCCATGGCCTTTTGCTTCTGAAATTTCATAAATTGCTGATGAAAATAAAAGTGCACCTAACACAGTTGAAATAATGATTTTTTTTGACATTTTTTATCCTTTTTTTATTTATGTTTGGGTTTATAAATTCAAACAGAAAAGTTTATTGTCTCTCTGTTTTCTTTCTAATAAAATTGTTTCTGAATTGCTATTATTATCAGTTTATTTGATTTGTCTTTTTTCATTTATAATGCAAATAAGTGTTGCACATAAAAAGTATTCAAATAATGAAAAGTAGTTAGCAAAAATAGAAGTGCCCCTACTCCTGCGATTATATTAATTGACTTTGGCATACTTTTATCCTTTTCTAAAAATGATTACTAAATAGTGAAGAGAAAATTTATTTTTCCTTCTTGCCTTTATTAAAGCAAAAGGTGTGCCAAAGCTGGTTTATTTGTAAATTACTAATTTTACAGGGAAAATTTTTACAAGTAAAAAAGTGAGGTGTATAATTTTTTTACAAAGATTTGAAAAGTGTATAAACAGTATACAAGGGAAGGGGGAGGGTGAGGATTTTGTGTCAAAGACCAAAATCTATCTTAGAAATGAGAGCGTATGCGAACAAAGCTTTAGCGAGCGCAGCAAGAACCACGTTTCTTGCAAGTGAGGATTTTGTGTCAAAGACCAAAATCTATCTTAGAAATGAGAGCGTATGCGAACAAAGCTTTAGCGAGCGCAGCAAGAACCACGTTTCTTGCAAGTGAGGATTTTGTGTCAAAGACCAAAATCTATCTTAAAAAAAGGGAAGAAAGCACAAAGCTTTCTCCCCACAGAATAGAAAATATAAAAACGGCTTAACGTTTTGAGTATTGATATCTCGCACGTGCAGCTGCAAGACCGTATTTTTTACGTTCTTTCTTACGAGCATCACGAGTGATAAAGCCAGCTTTTTTAAGTTGTGGACGAAGAGAAGCATCAATAGTTAAAAGTGCACGTGTGATACCGTGACGAACTGCTTGTGCTTGACCTGTGGTTCCGCCGCCTTGAACGTTTACTTTGATGTCATAGCTATCAACAAGTTTAGTCAAAACAAGTGGTTGGCGAACAATCATTTGCAAAGTTTTGCGTGGAAAATAATTTTCTAAAGGACGACCATTGATTTCAATAGCACCGGTACCGGAGTAAATACGTGTACGGGCAACTGCTGTTTTGCGACGACCTGTGCCGTAATTAAATGATTTAGACATAGAATATCTCCTAGTAAGGCATTGTCAAAGGTTTTGGATTTTGTGCTGTATGTGGATGCTCGCTACCTGCATAGATTTTGAGTTTTTTTAGCATGTTACGACCAAGTGAATTACGTGGCAGCATGCCTTTTACAGCTTCACGGATAACTTCTTCTGGTTTTTTCTGAAGTTGTTTTTCCAATGTGATAGATTTCAACCCACCAACATAGCCTGAGTGGCGGTGATATTGCTTGTTTTTAAGTTTGTTGCCTGTAACTTTGATTTTTTCGCAGTTGATTACAACAATAAAATCGCCATTGTCCATATGTGGAGCAAATTCAGGTTTGTGTTTTCCACGTAGACGGTGTGCGATTTGTGAAGCAAGACGACCGAGAATTTGGTCATTTGCGTCAACAATAAACCATTCACGGTTTAATTCTTGTTCTTTAGGACTATAGGTTTTCATAATATCTCCTCAAAATGAGAGCTCATAATTTTTTTTTGTAAATCCTACCATATATTAAAGTAGAACCTCGTTTGAGAAGCCATACTTAGATGCTTAGCTACCACACTGCACCTGTGCAACCTGCCGTGATATGAAATCACTCGCTTTGCCAAAAAGAGATGTAACGGCTCTTTTGTTGAACATTATGGCGATGTTCTTGCAAAATATATCAATGTAAAATGGCTTGCATCATAAATCTTGTTTATCTTTGAACCTTTTATAAAGATAGAATTCGCAATAGAGTTTGTTTTTTTAAATTATTTTTTGCTTATTGTCAATTTAAAATTTTCTTATAATAAATTTTTTTTTAATTTCTTTACTCATCTAGGCTACATTCAACACAAAATATGAAAAAAATTTCATAACATAAAAAAAATGCTTGACCTTTTTTAAAAGAAAATGTATTTCTTTTTCCATGGCGGGAATAGCTCAGTTGGCAGAGCATCGGGTTGTGGCTCCGAGTGTCGAGGGTTCAATCCCCTTTTCTCGCCCCATTTTTTTTAATGCTCTTGATTTTTTTATCAAGAGCTTTTTTTGTGCCTGATTTAATATTATCATTGACATATTATGCTTTGTGTTTAATTATAGATTAAATTTTGTGAGGCTATATATATGTTAAAAAATTTTTTATTGCTTCTTTTTTATCTTTTTTTTCCACTTTTTATAGGTTTTGCCGCATCTTCATTATCAGCTCAAAGTGCTATTATATATGATGAATTTATAAGGCCACCTTTCTCTCCGCCTTCCTATGTTTTTGGAATAGTGTGGACATGCGTTTACCTTCTGATGGGATTAGCTGCTTTTTTGGTTTCAATCAGTAATAAAGCAAGAGTAAACAAAGAACCTGCTTTGCAAGTTTTTTTCTTTCAACTTGCCATAAACTTTTGTTGGACATTTTTTTTCTATACAATGGAATATAGACTGTTTGCTTTCTTATGGATACTCTTTTTATGGGTTTTAATCTTTTACACTATAAAACTTTTTTATAAAATTTCAAAAACAGCAGCTATTTTACTATTGCCTTATATCTTTTGGCTAAGTTTTGCAGCCTATTTGAACTTGGGAATATATATATTGAATAGATAAAAAAGTTAGAAAATCAACTGGTTGCCACTGAATTTCTTAATAGCTTTTTTTGTTTTTTTATGGCTTTTTTCGTGCTTGCTAAAAATATAAAACAAAGATATTATGCATGCATTAGAGGAGCACTAAATGCTATGTCTTTATTATTAAGGCCATTATCTTTTACATATTCATTTGCTATGAAACTGAGAAGATTACTTTTTAAAAAAGGATTATTAAATCAGTTAAAGCAAAATATCCCTACTATTAGCGTTGGAAATATTTCATGGGGAGGCACAGGCAAAACTCCTTTAGTTGAATTTCTTGGTGCATGGGCTTTAGATAAAAAGATAAAACCAATTATACTTACACGCGGATATGGCGGAAAGCCAAGCTATACTCCTTTGGTAGTTAACCCAGCTCATAAAGCAAAAGAAGTTGGGGATGAGCCTTTAATGCTGGCTGACAGTTTGCCACTTGCTCCTGTGGTTGTTGACCCACAGCGAAAAAAATCAATGAAGTATTGTATGGAGAAGATGTCTCCTTCACTTTTTATTCTTGATGATGGTTTTCAACACCTTTACGTAGACAGGCACCTTGACCTTGTTCTCCTAAATTATAATGACTTACAAAGTGGTTTCAATAAAGTTATTCCAGAAGGCACTTGGAGAGAGCCTGCTTCAGCTTTAAAAAATGCCGATGCTTTTATTATTAAAACTAAGATGAATGATTGGGATGAGCTGTGTAAATGCTTTGATAAATCAATGGAAAAATATAAAAAACCTTTTTTTGGCTTTTCTATGCAAGTGCTTGGGCTTGTGCCGTCTGTAGGGCAGTTTAATATTTATCCGCCTCAAGTATTGAAAGATAGCCCCTATGCTTTTGTAACAGGCATAGGTTCACCAAGCCAAGCTTATAAAAGTGTTATTGACTTTATGGGCAGGCCACCTTCTTTTGAAAAATTTTACCCTGACCATCATGATTTTTCTTTGAAAGATGGTTTGTCATTAGTAAAGCTTGGAATGCCTATTATTTGCACACATAAAGATGCCGTAAAACTAAAAAGTGTTAATGTTACAAACCTTTGGTATATTAAATCAAGAGTTTGCTTTGGTGCTTCCTATGGCACAGATTTGTCTTTTAACGATTGGCTTGATGCGTGGTGGAAAAAGCAGGAAGACGGTGTTAATACAGATAAAACAGGTATGTCTTTTGAAAATGACTTTTTATACGAAGGCGATGAAGAAAGTTGGGGTGTAAACTCGTTAAACCTCGTTATGCCAAATAGTTATCTTTTGCCTGCCGGGTGGGGCCCTGCCCAAAAGATAAATGAACCGCAAAGAAGAAAAGTTTTTTCTTCACTTTTCGCACAAGATATGCAGTTTGAAAAGCCGCCAGAAAATATAAAAGGAAAAGATGTAAATTATGCCTTTACTTTAGCGGATAATGTTCGCGAAGCAAAACAGCAAGAGGCAAAACTTGCACGTATAAACAAACAAGTTAAAGCTTCTGAAAAGAATAAGAAGAGTTAAAATGCAAAATAAAATAGTTTTACTTGCAACGCACAATAAAGGTAAAGTGCTTGAAATGCGAGATGTTTTTTCAAAAATACAGAATAAGGAAAACTATCAAGCAGAAAGCCTAGATTTTCTTCCCTTTTCTGTTGAAGATATTGAAGAAACAGGCACAAGCTTTGAAGAAAATGCCTTATTAAAAGCAAGGCATGTTGCAAAAACAACAGGATACATTGCACTTGCAGATGATAGTGGGCTTGAAGTGGATTCTTTAAAAAGTGCCCCCGGAATTTATTCAGCCCGTTACGCACAAATGCGAAATAATAAAGAAATTTTAGATTTAGAGGGCAGTAAAGACTATCATAATATTCTTCAAGTTTTGAAAGATATGCAAAATTTCAATGCCGATGAAGAAAGAAAAGCTCGTTTTTGTTCTTGCTTGGCAATGGTTTTTGTTGATAAAGATAAAGAAATTACTGATGAAATTGTTGTGCACGGGTATTGGGAAGGCTATCTTACAAAAGAAATAATAGGTTCAAATGGTTTTGGCTATGATCCGATTTTCTTTGATCCTCTTTTGCAAAAAACTGCGGCAGAGTTAACTAAAGACGAGAAGATGAAAACCTCACACAGGGCAAAGGCCATTCAAAAACTTCTTGAAAAACTTAATCTCAAATAAAACAAGCACAGAGGTGTGTATGGACTGGAAATATAAAGATTTGTTAGATGTTGATATTCTTTCAAAAGAAGAAATCAACTTTCTTTTAGACAAAGCAGACACTTTTTTTGCCTTGAATAAAAATACTATTAAAAAATCAGATATTTTAAGAGGGAAATCAGTGATTTTATTCTTTGCTGAAGCTTCAACCCGCACAAAAACAAGTTTTGATATAGCAGGAAAACGTTTAAGTGCAGATACTTTTGCTCTTGGTGCTTCAGGGTCAAGTATTTCAAAAGGCGAAAACATGAAAGACACTGTTTTGACCTTGCAAGCCATGAACCCTGATTGCATTGTTATCAGAGATTCTTCTTCCGGTGCCGCCGAATATATAGCAAAAAATCTGAATTGCTCAGTTGTTAATGCGGGCGATGGCTGGCATGCTCATCCCACTCAAGCCTTGTTAGATGCTTATACCTTGAAAAAAGCGTGGAATAATGAATTTGAAGGTAAAACACTTTTGATTTTGGGTGATTTTCAACATTCAAGAGTGGCAAGATCGAATGCGTATCTTTTGAATAAAATGGGAGTTAAAGTAAAGGTTTGTGCACCCCGCACGCTTTTACCGCGATCCCTTCAAAATCAAAAAAAATGGAACTTAGAAATTCATCATGAATTGGATGAGGCTGTTGAAGGTGTTGATGCAGTGATGTGCCTTCGCATGCAGTTTGAAAGGCAGCAAGCAGGCCTTATTCCTTCTATACATGACTATGTTTCACGCTATTGCCTTACACCAAAAATAATGCAAAAAGCTAAGCCTAAGGCACTTATCCTGCACCCCGGGCCAATGAATAGAGGAATTGAAATTTCTTCTGAATTGGCAGACAGCCCTCAATCGCAAATCCTCAATCAAGTAGAGGCAGGTGTTTGTGTTCGCATGGCAATTTTATCAACATTAATTTTAAGTCAAAAAAATTAGGTGTTTAATATGAATAATTCTTTTCATCTCAAAAATGCTTTATATCTTGGAAAAAGTATAGAAATAATAGTTAAAAACGGTATTATTGAAGAGCTTGGCACAAATCTTCATTCTGATTTAGAGTGTGTTGACGGAAAAAACCTTGTCCTTTTCCCTTCTTTTGTTGATTGCCACGTGCATCTTCGTGAGCCGGGTTATGAATGGAAAGAAGATGTGCAATCAGGACTTACAGCTGCTTTACATGGCGGCTTCGTGCGTGTTTTATGCATGGCAAACACAAATCCTGTGAATGATTGTGCAGCAGTAACTAATCTTATTATTGACAAATCTAAAAAAGCCTATCCTCATGGGCCTTATGCAATGCCGATAGCAGCAGCAACTATTGGGCTTAAAGGAAAAGAATTAGCTCCTTTAGGCGAGTTGAAAACAGCAGGTTGTGTGGCTGTTTCAAACGATGGTGTGCCCATCACCGATACAGCAATAGTGCGTAGAGTAATGGAATACGGGCATGATTTAGGCTTGGTTTTTATAGATCATTGCGAAGAACCTTTTTTAGCTATAGGCACGCATGCAGGCGAAACCCTGCTTTCAACAGAGCTTGGAATTAAAGCTCAACCGGATATTGCCGAAGCCATGCAAGCTGCAAGAGATGCCATGTTATCAGAGTTTTTGGATATTCCTTCACATATTGCTCATGTTTCTGCAAAAGTAACATTGGATTATATTCAATTTGCAAAAAGCAGAAAAGTAAAAATAACGGCTGAAACATGCCCACATTATCTTTTATTAGATGAAAATGAATTGTTGGGATATAATACAAATGCTAAAGTAAATCCGCCACTTCGCACTCAAGTTGATGTGAAAGCCATGCGCGAAGCTGTGAAAAACGGTTTGATTGACATAATGGTTACTGATCATGCTCCGCATGCAAAACATGAAAAAGATCACCCTTTTGATAAGGCACCAAACGGATTTACAGGGCTTGACACCGCACTTTCACTTACATGGCAACTTTATGAAGAAAATGTTTTCTCTCAAGAAGATATAGTAAGGCTTTGGGTGCAAAAACCTCTTGAAATATTTACTCTTCCAAAGCATGGAATTGAAAAAGGTTTGCCGGCTCACTTCTTTTTGTTTGACCCCTCTTTGTCATGGGAAGTAAGTGAAGAAAGTCTTTATTCAAAAAGTGCAAATACGCCTTACCTTGGCAAAACTTTAAAGGGTAGAGTTGTTAAACACTTTATTCATGGTGTTGATTTGATTGAAGAAAAATAGCTTCTGGATCAAATTCAGCTGTAAACTCAAAATCTTCAAAAATAAATTTATAGGCATGAAGGTAAAGCCTGCTTGCCTTCGTGCCCCCGTATTTAACATCCCCTAAGATGGGAATATTTCGATGCGCACACTGAGCTCTTATTTGGTGCTTTCTTCCTGTAATTAACTGAATTTGCAGAAGAGTTACTTCATGTCCCTCAATTATTTTTTTGGGTTTTTTGGTGATTTCTATTTTGGAAGAAGCTTGTTTTTTATCCACACTTTCAGCTAGTTCATTTTGTTTAAGAACAAAAGTTTTCTCTTTGCCATCAATTTTCTTTATTGAAAGCCAGTCATCCCAATTTTTTGTTTCTGCAAATTTTTCTGCTTCACCGGTAACATAAGCTAAATAGAATTTTTGCATATTACTTTCTTCTTTATCTTGAAAAGCTCTATGTAATTTATTGAGACAATTGTAACTTTTTGCAATCAACAAAAGCCCGCTTGTATCTTTGTCAAGCCTATGTGCGGGTGTTGGCATAAAGTCTGCGTCTTTATATAGTTTTCTAAGCTCTGTAGTTATAGAGAAAGCTTGCTTACTGCCTTCTTGTACTGGAATTTTTGAGGGTTTATTGATAACCAGCAAATCATCATTTTCAAAAACTATATCAAATTTGAACTTGCCTAAAGACTTGTCTTCAGCAAAGTTATGAGAGCTATCGCTTTTTAATTGTGCAAAAGGTGGCATTCTGATTTCATCATTTTCTTCAATCCTGTCAAATGCTTTGCATTTTTTTCCATTGATGCGCACATCGCCTTTTCGAATCCACTTGTGTGCATCGCTTGAATTTATTAAAAATTTTCTTTGTAGATAGTTGAAAATTTTCTGATTGCTTTCTTGCTTGCTTACTGTAAAGTATTTTGCCATAATTTTTTGCTCATTATTTATAGAAGTCTTTATTTTATAAATACATATTTTGAAGAGAGTAAATGTTTAAGTAAAGCAAAAAATAAGTAACAAAATGTAACAAATTGTAAAATAAAAAAATACAGAAAATTATATTCTAAAATGCTGAAAATATAAATAAATTTTTTGTAATAGAATTTGTACAAAAATTAAAAAGCTTGCACCTTTAAAAAAAAAAGAGTAGAAAAATTTCTGTTTTAAATAAAATTAAAGTATAAAGTATATATTGTGTGGTTTGTAATAAAACTATACAAGAAGGAAAAAATTTGAATCATAAAATATTGATTGCCAATCGCGGTGAAATTGCCGTTAGAATTCTAGAGGCTTGCAAGCTTTTAGGGCATAAATTTGCTTGCCTTTACACAGATTCTGATAAAGAATCTGGGCATGTTCGCCTTGCTGAAGAATTAGGTGGCGAAGTTTATAAAGTTTCTTCATATCATGATGCCAATGAAGTTTTATCAGTTGCAGATAAAGCAGAAGCAACTGCCATTCACCCCGGATATGGCTTTTTTGCAGAAGATTTTCGTTTTGCCAGGAGAGTTGCCCAAAGAACAAATAAATTAATTTTTATTGGGCCATCATGGCGTGTTATCCGTGAATTAGGCGATAAAATCAACACAAAACGTCTTGCACGTTCTTTGAATGTGCCCACTGTTCCAGGCTCAGACAAACCGATTTATGATGAAATGGAAGCAGAAAAGGTTGCTCGTTCTCTATATGATTTTCAATTATCACAAGGAGTTACAAAGCCAAGGGTTTTAGTAAAAGCTTCAGCCGGCGGTGGCGGCATGGGTATTGAAGAAGTGGAAGATATTGATACTTTTAAGCAAGTTTATAGAAGAATTCGCAACTATGCCTTACGTCAATTCAAAGACGAAGGCGTACTTATTGAGCTTAGAGTAACTGATTTCAACCACTTAGAAGTGCAAGTTCTTTCAGATAGAGAGGGCAAAAATCCTGTACATTTTGGCACAAGAAATTGCTCAATCCAGTCTACCGGTTTGCAAAAGCGCCTAGAGATTGCCCCGGGCTTTGCCACAAATGGAATCAATTATGATTTTGATCCTCAAAAAGTTCTTGATGATATCATAAAGCACTCTCTTGTTATGGCAAAAAACGTTGCTTATGACAATGTTGGAACTTGGGAATGGATTGTAACCAGAGACGGAAGCCCCTTTCTTATGGAAGTGAATACTCGCATCCAAGTTGAAAATGGTGTTTCAGGTTGTATAGCAAGAAAAGAAGGCAAAGAAGTGAATATTATTGCCGAACAAATCAGGGTAGGGCTAGGTGAAGCTTTAGGATATACTCAAGATGAGGTTTCTTTTGATGGTATTGGAATTGAATATCGTTTAATAGCCGAAGATCCAATAAATAATTTTACTCCTTGGGTGGGAACTATTGAAAAATTTCAATACAAACCTGAACCTTGGCTTCACTTGCATACACATATTCCCACAGACAAGCCTTATGAAATTCCTACTGACTTTGATCCAAACTTGGCGCTTGCCATTATTTGGGGAAAAGACTTGGAAGAGGCAAAAGCTCGTGGGTTGGAGTTTTTAAACAATCTTGTGTTAGAAGGCAAAAATCTTCAAAATGAAAGTTTAAAATCGAATGTAGTATTTTTGAAAGAAAAAACTCCTTTTATTTTAGAATTTGATGCGACAAGCCATTAATCAATAAGGCTTTTACTAAGGAAAAATAATGAAAGAATATGAAAAAAAGATACAGCATCTGAAAAATCGTTTGTTGTATATTCAAGATATATTTGCTGGAAAACATGCAAATGATGTGCATATACTAGAAGAAAGGCTTGCAGAATTAGAGTCATTTATACAAAATACAAGCAGCCTTGAAGACTTAGAGCAAGTTTATAAAACTACTGAAGATTTATTTCATTTTATTGAAGAAAAATTGGAAGAGCGCCTTACCCCAATGGATAAAGTGCGTATAGTAAGAAATTCACAGCGCGTATGCCTAAGAGATATTTTAGAAAATGTATACGATAATTTCACTGAAATAGGCGGACAAGACGAGCACACTATCGACCCGGCTATGATTATAGCAAGGGCAACACTTACAAGAAGATCGGGCAAAAAAGTTCGTCATCAGCAAGTTATGGTTATAGGCCATGAAAAAGGGCATGGTGAAGAATTTAGAAATGGTGGTTCAGCAAAGCCTGAAGGAAATGCCAAAGCCATGCATTATATGAAGGTTGCAGAAGTTGAAGGCATTCCGATACATACATTTATCTTCACTCCCGGTGCGTATCCTGTTGAGGAATATCCGGGTGCAGGCCAGCAAATAGCTAAAAACCTCTATGAAATGGCAGGCTTAAGCGTTCCTTTGATAGCTGTTTTTTCAGAAGGCGGTTCAGGCGGGGCGGAAGCTATTGCCTTGGCAGATAAAAGATTAATGCTTTCACACGGTTATTATTCAGTTATTTCACCTGAAGGTGCAGCCGCAATTGAGGGAAGGTTGAAAAATGGCGAAAGAGCCACTCCTGAACTTATTGAATCTTGTGCTTCAAACCTGCATCTTACAGCAAAAGATAATTTAGAATTTGGTTATATTGACAGAATTATTGATGAACCTCTTCTTGGTGCAAGGCCTTATCATTTTGATTTCTTTAGAACTCTTCGTCAAGAAATTATGAGGGCTACGGATGAAGTGGCTTTATCTATAAGAAATCCTTTTTCTTTTAGGGCAAGTGGTTTGCGTAAAGTTTCAGCGGATGAAATTAATCTTGATGAAATCTATATACGCTGGCGCTTGACTGCTCGAAGCAGGAAAAGACTTGTAAAAGCAAGACAAAAGAAGTTTTTGGAAGCCACAAAAAATGTGTGCATTGACAATCGCTCATTTGTGCGCTCATTTAAAGAGCAGTATATAGAAAAACCTTGCGATCTTTGCCAAAAACTCAGCCATGAATACTATCACAGAACACGTAAATCTTTGGCACATTTTGTTGAAGAAATTTTGGCTGAACTTTCTTTTTTAAGAAAAAGTGCTTTTGCTCCTTTTAGGCGTGCATTAAGTAAACTAAGCAAACACTTACATATTGATGAAAGCACAAATGTTGTAGATAAAACAGAATTGACAAAGCTTTCTGAATGGGATGAAGCTGAAAACAGCAAGGGAACTTGGCGTTGGGTAAGCCCAAGAGCAAAAGAAGATAAAGCTATTACTTGCCCCAACTCAAAAACTCATGGCTGTTTAGATTTATGGGCACCTGATTTATTTAATGAATTTGCCGGTGTTTGCACAACTTGTGGGCATCATTTCCCTATGGAATATCAATGGATGTTACATAACTGTTTTGATGAAGGATCAATCAGAGAGTTTAATAATGAAATTGAAGCGGCAAACCCTTTGAATTTCAAAGATTTTTCTGAGCGTCTTGATGCTGCAAAGAAAAAAACTGGCCTCAATTCTTCATGTATAACTTTTGATGCAAAAATCGATGGTATAAACCTGGTTGTGGCAACTCTTGTTTCGCCTTTTAGGGGTGGATCTGTTGGTGCGGCGGAAGGTAATAAATTCACTGAAGCAGCTGAAAGAGCACAGCGTAAACGTTTGCCCTTTCTTGCATATGTACACGGAACTGCAGGCATACGTATCCAAGAAGGAACGCATGGTGTTATGCAAATGCCAAGATGTACTATTGCTGTTCGTCGCTATATTGACGCAGGTGGGCTTTATTTTGTTTTACACGACCATAATTCTTATGCAGGCCCTTTAGCTTCTTTCCTTGGTTGTTCGCCGTATCAATTTGCAATTCGTTCGTCTAATATCGGTTTTGCCGGTAAAGGCGTTATCAAAGAAACCACAGGTGTTGACATTGCCCCTGATTATCATAACTGCTATAAAGCCTTGGCAAGAGGGCATATACACGGCGTTTGGGATAGGCGTGATGTGCGTGCAAACCTAAAGCAATCCATGTTCACCATGGGCGGAAAAAATCTTTACTATCGTTAAGATATCAATAAGTTTTACATGGCATATGCCATTATACATAGGATAATTTTATGTTAGATGTATCAGAATTACTAGAAGAAATAAAAGCAGCCCCATATCGAGAAATAGAGATAAAAAGCCCGCATACTGGCTTTATCACTTTCAATGATTTTAAAGTTGGAGATCAAGTTTATTCAGCTTCGGGAAACTTTAAAGAAATTCCTGCCACAGCTCTTATGACTATTTCAAGGGAAAACAATCCACAGCCTATTCGCACAAGCGAAAAAGGCATAATTTCAAATATATATAAAGAATACGAAGGGCAGTTTGTTGAAGCAGGCACAACCCTTGCCACAGTAAAACACTTCTTGTCAAAGCGTGAAGTTGTTGATATTATTCTTAAAAAATCTCTTTCACTCTTTACAGCACCTGAAAGAGCCACCTATTATTTCAAGCCTGAAATAGATACTAAAGTAAAAGTTTCAGGTTGTCGCTCTGTAAGTGTTTCTGAAGGCATGGATTTGTTTATTATGTCAAGAATGAAGCGTGAAGCACAGCTAGCATATTCAGGAATAAGTGGAATTATATTTGCGGCTTACTTTGATAATAAGCCTGTTGATGCAGGTGCACCCCTGATTGCGGTTTGCCCTGAAGATCAAACTTCAATTCTTGATGAAGTTGTTTCACAAGTTAAAAGAGATTGGAAAGAAAACTAAAATTTTGCTTATTTTTTGCTTTTTCGTCGTTGTCGAAATTTTTTCTTCAAGTCATGTAGTTTTTCTACACTCCTTTCAGAAAAAATTCCTTCGTCTTGAAAAAGCTTAAAAACTAAGCAAAATTTCTAAGACTTTTTTTTGCTTTTTCGTCGTTGTCGAAATTTTTTCTTCAAGTCATGTAGTTTTTCT
>CAYJHJ010000031.1:17959-24731 GCA_964370095.1 uncultured Desulfovibrionaceae bacterium
TCCTTTCAGAAAAAATTCCTTCGTCTTGAAAAAGCTTAAAAACTAAGCAAAATTTATTACTGAGATTTGATAAACAGAAAGTTAATATATTAAGCATTTTATTTGAAAAAATTGAATGCTTTTTTTATGTATCTGCCTAAGACAACAATAACTTTATGATTTTTTTGTCTAATTAAAAAAGCTTGCGATTTTTTTGAAAAAAAGTTAAAAGAAATAGTTTTATACATTATAGATTTTTTAACAAAAAAGAGGGTTTAAAATGCCTAAACGCGTTGACCTAAAAAAGATTATGGTAATTGGCTCAGGGCCTATTGTTATTGGACAAGCCTGTGAATTTGACTATTCCGGCACTCAAGGCATTAAGGCTTTGAGGGAAGAAGGCTATGAAGTTGTATTGGTGAATTCAAATCCTGCAACTATCATGACAGATCCGCAATTAGCGGACAAAACCTATATTGAACCAATCGAACCTGAAACAGTTGCAGCAATTTTACGCAAAGAACGCCCCTGTGCTTTACTGCCGACTCTTGGCGGGCAAACAGGGCTAAACACAGCTTTATCACTTGCAAAATCCGGAGTGCTTGACGAACTTGGCGTTGAGCTTATCGGAGCAAATGCCAAAGTTATCGAAAAAGCAGAATCTCGTGAACTTTTCCGTGAAGCTATGGAAAATATTGGATTAAAAGTTCCGGCTTCGCACATTGCCCGCTCTATGGACGATATTCGCGAAATTGTAAAAACTTCTTCCTTTCCTCTTATTGTTCGCCCTGCATTTACCCTTGGCGGGGCAGGCGGTGGCATAGCTTACAATCAAGAAGATCTTGAGCAAATTGTGGCAGATGGCTTAAATGCTTCAATGACAAATGAAGTTTTGATTGAGCAATCTGTTTTAGGCTGGAAAGAATATGAAATGGAAGTTATGCGTGATACCAAAGATAATTGTGTTATTGTGTGTTCCATTGAAAATATTGATGCCATGGGTGTGCATACAGGAGATTCTGTAACTGTTGCCCCTGCTCAAACATTGACTGACCGCGAATATCAAAAAATGCGTGATGCCTCTTTGGCGATTATGCGTGAAATTGGTGTTGAAACAGGTGGCTCAAACGTGCAATTCGGCATCAATCCAACAAATGGTGATATGATTATTATTGAGATGAACCCACGTGTTTCACGCTCATCTGCACTTGCTTCAAAAGCAACAGGCTTTCCTATTGCAAAAATTGCGGCAAAACTTGCCATTGGTTATACTTTAGATGAATTAAGAAATGATATCACAAGAGAAACAGCTGCTTCCTTTGAGCCAGCTATCGACTATTGTGTTGTAAAACTTCCGCGTTTCACCTTTGAAAAATTCCCGGGTGCTGCAGATGAACTTACAACAGCTATGAAGAGTGTCGGTGAAGCCATGAGCATAGGCAGAACCTTTAAAGAAGCTTTGCAAAAAGGCCTTCGTTCGCTTGAAATAGGCGCTTTTGGCTTTGGAAATGACTTTAGAGCAAAACTTCCCGAAAAAGAAGATATTATTCCTCTTTTGAAAAAACCTTTTTCTCGTCGTTTGTTTGCTGTTCGTCAAGCCATGCTTTTGGGAATGACCATCGAAGAAATTTTTGAGCATACTGCCATTGATCCTTGGTTTTTACGTCAAATGTATGAACTTATAGAAGCAGAAAACGAAATTTGCGATTTTGCACTTGCAAACAGCATGACGGTTGATAATCCTGAAATGGTTGAAACCCTTAAAAAAGCAAAGAAACTTGGTTTTTCTGACAGGCAGTTAGCTGAAATGTGGAAAAGACCCGAATCTGACATAAGGGCTTTACGCACAAAACTTGGCATTATCCCTGACTATTATCTTGTTGATACCTGTGCTGCTGAATTTGAAGCTTATACTCCATATTATTATTCCACCTATGAAAATTCAAAGCCAAAAACTTATACTCCTGATGAAACAAAGAAAGTAATTATCTTAGGCGGCGGCCCAAACAGAATTGGACAAGGCATTGAATTTGACTATTGCTGCTGCCATGCTTCTTTTGCTTTGCAAGACATGGGTGTAACTTCTATCATGGTTAATTCAAACCCCGAAACGGTGTCTACTGACTATGATACTTCTGATAAACTTTATTTTGAGCCTCTTACTTTTGAAGATGTGATGAACATTATCGATCGTGAAGATCCGCACGGAGTTATAGTTCAATTTGGTGGGCAAACTCCACTAAATCTTGCTGTGGCTCTTCAAAGAGCAAATGTGCCGATTTTAGGCACAAGCCCGGATGCTATTGATAGAGCAGAAGATAGAGAGCGCTTTCAAGCTCTTTTACAAAAACTGAACTTAAAACAGCCTGATAACGGCATAGCTCTTTCCTATAAAGAGGCTCATGAAGTAGCGAATAAAATTGAATATCCTGTGGTTGTTCGTCCTTCATACGTGCTTGGCGGAAGAGCCATGCAGGTATGCTATGATGATGAAAGCTTAGAAGAATACTTCAAAATTCATGTAGGGAAAGCAAAGTTAGAACACCCTATTTTGATTGATAAATTCTTACAAAATGCCATTGAAGTTGATGTTGATGCTTTGTCAGACGGTGTTGATGTTTATGTGGCAGGTGTTATGGAGCATATTGAAGAAGCAGGAATTCACTCAGGCGACTCTGCTTGCACTATTCCGCCTTATTCCTTGCCTAAAACCATAGTTGATGAAATTGAAAAACAAACTGTGGCTCTTGCAAAAGAATTAAATGTTGTGGGACTTATGAATATTCAATTTGCTGTAAAAGATGAAGTTGTTTATATTTTAGAAGTAAATCCACGTGCTTCAAGAACAGCTCCTTTTGTTTCAAAAGCAACTGCTGTTCCTCTTCCACGTCTTGCAACACAAGTGATGCTTGGTAAATCACTAAAAGAGCTAGACCCCTGGAGCATGCGAAGAAGCGGTTATGTTTCAGTAAAAGAATCAGTATTCCCATTCAAGAAATTCCCCGGTGTTGATATTATTCTTGGTCCTGAAATGCGCTCTACAGGCGAGGTTATGGGGATTGCCAATACCTTTGAAGAAGCCTTTATGAAAGGGCAGATTGCCGGCGGGCAAGTCTTGCCAAAATCGGGCAAAGTGTTTATTTCTGTGAATGACAGAGATAAAGATGAATTGACTGAACTTGCGAAAACTCTTTTGGATGCCGGTTTTGAAATTGTTGCAACCTCAGGAACAGCCAAATTCTTGTCTTCTTATGATATTCCGACTACGCCTGTTCTAAAAGTATACGAAGGCAGGCCTAATATTGTCGATATGATTAAAAATGGTGAAATTGCTCTTGTTGTAAACACAGCACAAGGCAAGAAAACAGTGAATGATTCTAAATCAATCCGTCAAACTACTTTGCATTACGGCGTTCCCTACACTACAACAATCCCCGGTGCTAAAGCCATTGCAAGGGCTATTGTAGCGGAGGAAAATACTGAAATTAGAGTAAAATCTATTCAGGAATACTATAATGGCTAATTTTTTATAAGAAAGAAATGAATAAATCTTTAGCGAATGAAGCAAAAACCCCGCTTTTTGCAAGTGAGGATTTTGTGCTGAAAGTCAAAATCTTTATAAATGAGGTAGCGGAGGAAAATACTGAAATTAGGGTTAAATCTATTCAGGAATATTATAATAGTTAGATTTTCTAATAAAGGAATATATATGAAAGCGTATTTAGTGCTTGAGGACGGTTTTTACCTTGAAGGTGAATCGTTCACCGGCGAATTTGAACACGGTGGCGAAGTTATCTTTAATACCGGTATGACAGGCTATCAAGAAATTCTTACAGATCCGTCCTATACAGGGCAAATGGTTTGCATGACTTATCCACTTATCGGTAATTACGGTATCAATGATGAAGATATGGAGTCAGGTAAAGTGCATTTAGCGGCTCTTATAGTAAAAGAATGTTGCAAAGTGCCCTCTAACTGGCGTGCAAAGGAAAGTTTGCCTGACTTTTTGAAGCGAAATAAGGTTCCCGGAATTGAAGGAATTGATACGCGTGCCTTAACAGTGCACCTAAGAACAGCAGGGGCTGTGCGTGGTATTATTTCAACAAAAACTGATAATATCGAAGAACTTATCAAAAAAGCAAAAGCGCTTCCCTCAATGGAAGGGCAAAACTTGGTTCCACATGTTGCTCCAAAATCTTGCTATATTTGGGATGGAACAAAACCTCAAGAAATAAGCTTGAATGCTGATGGCAGTCATAATTGGAAAGATAGCAGTCAGCCTAGAGTTGTAGTTTATGACTTTGGTATCAAGTGGAATATTATAAGACTTCTTGAAGCTGAAGGCCTTGATTTATTGATGGTTCCACCTTCATTTACAGCGGATGATGTGAAAAAAACAGGCGCAGAAGCTGTCTTTTTATCAAACGGCCCCGGAGATCCGGCAACTTTGAAAGATGAAATTGAAGTTATTAAAGTTCTAACCCAAAACTATCCTGTTGCAGGCATATGCTTAGGGCATCAACTTTTAGGACATGCACTTGGTGGAACAACTGCAAAGCTGAAATTCGGCCATCACGGTTGTAATCATCCTGTAAAGGACTTACAAACAGGGCGTATCGAAATTTCATCACAAAACCATGGTTTTATTGTTATCAATGATGAAGTTGAAACCACGCATATCAATTTGAATGATAATACTATTGAAGGCTTTAAGCATAAAACAAGGCCGATTATTGCTGTGCAGCATCACCCTGAAGCAGCCCCCGGCCCAACTGATTCACGCTCATTCTTTATGCAATTTAGAGAAATGCTTAAAGTAAATCTTGGAAAATAATTGATAAAAAAGCAGGTGGAAGCCTGCTTTTTTTAGGTAACTAAATAAGGAAAGAAAATATGAAGAAAATTTATATTGATGATAAAGAATTAAAAGTAAGCCCCTTTGCCTATAATGTGCTTGAAGCTGCAAAAGAAAATAATATTATTATTGTTGCGCCGTGCACAAAAAATGGCGTTAAAGGGAATATTTGTTGCCATGCCTGTATAGTTAAAATTGAAGATAAAGAGGTTTTTGCCTGTAAGCAAAGAATACACGATGGCATGAAAATAGAATATAATACTTTGGAATTACAAGAAAAAAGAAATCAAAGAATAAAAGAATATTCTGAGAAATTAAAAAATTTATAAAAAATAATAAAAAAATAAGTTTTATACTAAAGTCATTTATTTTTTGTCCGATAAGGTGTGTATGCGAGTAGAAGAATTGTTTTGTAAACAATGGCTCAACTTTTACTTTTTCATCACATATGACATCTTTTCAAGGAGGAGAATGTATGTCTTTAATTATTAATAACAACCTCATGGCAAATACTGTTAATCGTAATTTATCCAGCCATTACAAAAGCTTAGAATCATCTATTGAAAAACTTGCTTCTGGTATGCGTGTAAACTCTGCTGCTGATGATGCTGCAGGTTTGGCAATCTCTGAACTTATGCGTGCAGATATTGCGGCAACAAACCAAGGCGTCAGAAATGCAAACGATGCTATTTCGCTTATCCAAACAGCGGACGGAGCAATGCAGGTTATCGATGATACTTTGATTCGTATGAAAGAATTGGCTGAACAAGCTGCCACAGGTACTTATGACAGCACTCAGCGTGCTATCATTGATTCAGAATATCAGGCTATGGCTTCTGAAATCACTCGTATTGCGAATGCAACAGAATTTAACGGTGTAAAGCTGCTTGATGGTTCACTTTCAGGTGATTATACGGGAACATATGTAGGTGCCCCGGAAGATCGTACGCCTGAAGATCTTGTTGTTCACTTTGGAACAGGCAATGATAGTGCAACTGATTATTATGAAATCACAATAGGAAGCATCAGTGCGGCCTCATTAGGTTTAGGTGCAGCTGCTGATGCAGGCTCTGACGGATTTAGTATTTCCACACAAGCAGGTGCCCAAAAAGCTTTAGAAGCTTTAGATATAGCTATTGGATCAAAAGATAAATTCAGAGCTGATCTTGGTGCAATGCAAAATAGATTAGAAGCAACTATTGAAAACTTAACCGTTCAATCTGAAAATCTTTCAGCTTCCGAATCACGTATCAGAGACGTTGATGTTGCTGTTGAAATGACACAATTCGTGAAAAACCAAATACTTACACAATCAGCCGTATCAATGCTTGCACAAGCAAACCAAATTCCGGCATTGGCAACGCAGTTGATTAATTAATTATAGCATATATTAAGGTCTTTACAAAAAAAAATGGGCTCTTGAGTCCATTTTTTTTTGTTTTTTATACAAATCAAAGCTTGATTTTGATAAATAATAAATAATATCTTATGGTTGTATTAAAAAAATTAATCAGAATAAAAGCTTGTCTTTTTATAAATCTTGTGATAGAAAGTTAAGTCTTCTTTCTATAAGGGGAAGATTATTTTGGTTCGGAGGAATTTTTTTTATGGCAACCCAAGAAATGGAAACTCAAATGAATGAAAGCTTTGATTTTGCTTCGGAGCTTGACAATTACCTTGCACCTGATTTTGGTGATTTAGAAGAAGGTTCAATTGTAAAAGGCGAAATAGTTCGCATCGATAATGATACTGTATTAGTTGATGTGAGCTTTAAATCCGAAGGGCAAATCCCTGCTTCAGAATTTCGCGATGCACAAGGCAATATGACTGTTCAAGTTGGTGATAAAATTGATGTATTTATATCACGCAAAAACGAAAATGACGGAACAATCATTTTATCATACGAAAAAGCAAAACGTATGCAAATGTTTGACCAGC
>CAYJHJ010000032.1:0-5615 GCA_964370095.1 uncultured Desulfovibrionaceae bacterium
AACCACGTTTCTTGCAAGTGAGGATTTTGTGCCAAAGGCCAAAATCTATCCTATAAATGTCGCTCTCTTCTCAATAGCATTGATAGAGTGCAGCAATTTCATTCCCATATTACTCTTACGTGAAATTTCACTTTCAACAAAAGTAATTGCCTTACTTACTGTGGAATGTTTCTTTCCTAGTTGTTGGCCTATTTCTTCAAGGGTAAGACTTGAATGTTTTCTCATAAGATAAAAAGCAGTGTTTCTTGCCATCACATAATCTTGCCTTCTGGTACGCGAAGCAAGCTGCTTTGCGGTAAGTTCAAAGCAAGAGCAAGTAAGTGTGAGGATTTCTTCAAGATTTTTATCAGGATTATGCGGAGCAACTTGAGCTATAATAGAATAAGCCAATTCTCTTGTAAGTGGAACATTTAAAGCTTTTGCGTGCAAGAACAGATTGTTCAATGAACTTTCAAGAAGACGCACATCGCCTTGTAATTCTTCTGCAAAAATATCAGCCACTTTTTCAGGCAATACAAAGTTTTTTAGATGTGCTTTGTGCATAAGCATATTTTTCTTTGTGTCAAAATCCGGGTATTGAAGAGTAGCTATAAACCCTGATTGAAAGCGAGAAATCAGCTGGGCGTCTAATTCTTTTAAGTCTTTTGGTGCAAGCGAAGAAGTAAATACAACTCTTGCCCCTTTATCTTGAAGATTTTTTATTATTGAAAGAAGCTCTTCTTGAGTTTTTCCTTTTTTGCATAAGAAATGCACATCTTCAAGGACAAGTAAATCTAAGCTTGAAAATCTTTTATTGAAATTAAGTATATCATTTTTAAATGATGCCTGAACAAATTGTGAGGTGAATTGATTGGCATTTAAATAAGCTATATTAAAATTATGTGAAGAACTGTTGGTGTAAATCGCTCTTCCTAAAGCTTGAGATAGATGTGTTTTGCCAAGGCCGGGATTAGAAGATAGGAAAAGCATATCCACGTCTGAATCAGGAAGAATTATATTTTGTGCGGCAGCAAAAGCAAGGTTATTACAAGGGCCAACAACAAAAGTATCAAAACTATGCTTGAAATTTTTTAAATTTTGCTCAATAATAGTTGTGCTGTATGGAAGCTGCAAAGGCAGTTGCCTGTTTGCAGCCAAAACAGAAGGAGCAGTAGGAAGGCTTTGTGCAAGTTCTTCGCTGGTCATGGGCTTGCTTTCAAAAGGAAGGTCATCTATTTTTCTTAAAAGAAATTCAAGTTCAACCTCTTTTTGAAATGCAGAATGGCAAACCTTGTGTATTAAAGAAGAATACTTGCTTTTTACTTGGTTTAACGCAAACTTTGATTTTATAAAAAGCTCAACTTTCACTTGCTCAGAGTTAAGATGGCTTATAACTGCCTCGATAGGGGCAATCCAAACCTTTAACTCTCCTTGAGTAAGCTCTTTACTTAATCGAGTGTATATGTCAGACCAGTTTGTTTTCATAAAATATCTTTACATGAAATATGCTTAATTTTGCAAGAGTGAGAAGATAGCTTTTTTGCCAAGAAGTTCATAGATAATCCCCAATATCTCATTATTGCTAAAGTCTTGATATTATAGTGAATGTAAAATAAAGCCCATTTCTTCTAAAATTTGAAAGTCCTTTAGACATCAGTATATATATCTTTTTGAAATTGTAATACACATTATTCGATAAAAGTTTTCCACATATAAAATTTTTTTTATTAGAAATAACTCAAATTTACTCAAAATATCTCATGAATTTACTATATAACTTATTCTGTTTTGTAAATAAAAATAATATTTTTTTTACATAAAGATGACTAGCCCAGACCTTTTTTTCTTTTACTTTTTTGTAAGCTTGAAATTCTTATCAATTTTAAACTATTTTATAAAGTGATATATAAATACTCATTTGAAAAACTTGACGAGCAAAAGAAAATTTATTAAATTTTATAAAGCTGACAAAATAAAAATTATATATATTAATACTAAAAATTAAAAAAGACAAAACATGAAAAAAAAGAATGAACAAGGCAGTTTGCTAGACGAGATACAAAAACCACAAGTTAAAGAAAATGCACGCTATACATGGCTTTTAGAAGAGCTTGCAAGGCACGATTATCTTTACCATACCAAGGATGAGCCTGAAATTGAAGACGAGGAATACGATGTTTTATTTAAGGAATTGAAAGATTTTGAAGAAAAATATCCTTTATTTATTGATAAAAATTCTCCCTCTCAAAAAGTAGGCAATACACTTTTATCTTCTTTATCGCAAAAAGCACACACAACACAAATGTATGGACTTGAAAATGTTTTTACTAAAGAAGAGTTTGCTGCCTTTGTGCAAAGAATAAAAAAGCAAGAGCCAAGTTCAAAAACAAGTTTTTTTGCTGATTTAAAGCTTGATGGCATAGCTTGCGAACTTGTGTATAAGAATAAAGAGCTTTCTTTAGCCCTCACAAGAGGCGATGGGGTTATTGGGGAAGATATAACGCATGCTGCACGCCTTATTTCAAATATTCCTCAAAAACTTTCTGCAATTGAAGTGCCCGATGAATTTGAAATTCGCGGGGAAGTGCTTTTTTTCAAAAAAGATTTTGAAGAATTAAATAAAAAGCAAGAAGCCTTGGGGCAAAAACTATTTAAAAATGCTCGTAATGCAGCAGCAGGCACATTAAGACAGCTTGATCTTGCAAAAATAGCTTCTAGGCCTTTAAGGTTTTTGGCATATTCCACAACGCTTACAGGCGAGCATAGTTTCAAAACGCAGGCTTTGAGTATGAATGCTTTACGTCAATTAGGTTTTCATTCTTCGCCTATGTATAGAATTTGTAATACATTAGATGAAGCACATGATTTTTATCTTGAAGTTGAAGAAAAAAGAGAAAGCTTGCCTTTTGAGATTGATGGGCTTGTTTTTAAAATCGACGATTTAGAATTGCAAAATGCCTTAGGCTATACAGCACGTGCTCCACGTTTTGCATTTGCATGGAAGTTTACTGCACAAAAAGCCTATACCAAACTTAAAGCCATCAACATACAGATAGGGCGAACAGGCGTGCTTACTCCTGTGGCTGAGCTTGAACCTGTTTTATTGGGCGGTGTAACGGTTTCTTCTGCTTCACTTCACAATGAAGATGAAATAAAGAAGCTTGATGTGCGTGTTGGCGATACTGTGCTTGTGCAAAGAGCTGGTGATGTTATACCTAAAATTTTAGAGGTTGATTTGACAAAAAGAGATGCCGCAAGTGTGCCTTATATTTTTACTCATATATGCCCATCTTGTGATAGCCCTTGCTTTAGGGAAGAGGGAGATGCAGCTTGGTATTGTTTAAATCTTTCTTGCCCTCAAATCCGTGTGCGTGCTTTACAGCATTTTGTGAGTAAAAGCGGTTTAGACATGAGTGGTGTTGGCCCAAAATGGATTGAAAGGCTTGTTTCAGCACAAAAAGTGGAAAATTTTGCAGATTTATTTAAGCTTACTTATAAAGATTTACTGCTTTTTGAAAATGTGAAAGAAAAATCAGCAATGAATTTTATGGAAAGCATTGATACAGTAAAAGAAAAAGCACGTTTGGAAGATTTTATTTCAGCTCTTGGAATTAGACATGTGGGTGAACAAACAGCTTTGACGCTTGCAAAGCATTATAAAAGTATTGACGCACTTATGGAAAGTGCAAGAAATAGAAAAGAAGAACTTAGAAATTTGCAAGATATAGGTTCAGAAGTAAGCAATTCATTGCATGCTTTTTTTATGAATGAAGAAAATAGAGAGCTTATTGTAGAGTTGAAAGAATTGGGTGTTAATCCTGTGTATGAGCAAGAAGCAATACTTTCTTCGGCTCTTTTAGATAAAAAAGTTTTGTTTACCGGCACCTTATCAAGACCACGTTCATTTTTTGAAAAAATGGTGGAAGAGCATGGCGGGCAAAATGCTTCAAGTGTTTCAAAGAATTTAGATATATTAGTAGTTGGTGAAAGCGCAGGCTCGAAACTTGAAAAAGCTCAAAAACTCAATATCCGCATTTTGAGTGAAAACGAATTTTTAGAGCTTTTTGAATAAGTTTTGCTTTTTTGAGGGCAACCTAGCCAAAGGTTTTTTAAATAAAAACTCTCCATATTTGTTTTAAAATGGAGAGTTTATTTTTGCCTTTTTAAAAAGTTTGAATTAGGAGTTTTGTAAACGATGAACTAATTGAGTAAGCACCTCAGCTTGTTCAGAAAGTGTTACAAAGCCTTTTTTCACATCATCAATAGCAGCTGTGGTTGCATTTGCATGCATATTCATGGCTGTGAGTGCACTGTTGATTTCCTCACAGGTTTGAGCTTGTTCTTCAGAAGCAGAAGCAATAGTGATAACTTGGCCTTCTGAAGTTTCAGCCATAGTAACAATTTCTCTAAGGCCTTCTTCTGATTTTGTGGAAAGATCAGTTGCAATTTCAACGGTTGCTACAGTATCGCTCACTTGCTGAATATTAATTTCAATGCTTTCTTGAATTGCAGTAATAACTTTGTTTACATCTACTGTTGAAGTCATAGTTTTTTCAGCAAGTTTTCTAACTTCATCGGCAACAACAGCAAAACCTCTTCCTGCATCGCCTGCACGAGCAGCTTCAATCGCAGCGTTTAGGGCAAGTAGGTTAGTTTGATCGGCAATGTCAGAAATAACAGTCATGATATTGCCAACAGAATTTGCGTGTGCAGTAAGCTGCTCCATATTATCCTTGAGAGCTTGAGATTTAGCTTCAAGTGTATTTATGCTTTCCATCACATTTGCCACTAATGATAAACCTACTTCAGCAACTGCTTTTGATTGTTTTGCAATTTCAGTTGTTGTGCTTGAATTTCGTGCAATTTCTGTTGCAGCAGCATTCATTTCATTCATTGCGGTTACGGTTTGATATACTTTTTGAGCAGATTCGCTGCTTGCTTGTTCAGAGCTTTCAACAGCAGAATGAAGAATAGTAAAAGCTGAGCTAACTCTTTCTAATACAAGCTCTAATTCTGAAACAACAATAAGCATTTCTTTGTGCGAAGCATCAATTTTTTCGGCAGCTTTTTCACTTTCGTCTTTTGCAATTTGAGCTTCTTGTGCTTGAATAGCTGCTTCTTTAGCCTTTTTATCAACTTCTTGAAGTTGGGCTTTTAAATTACTCACCATTTTTGTAAGTGCAGAGGCAAGCTGGCCTACTTCATCTGTTTGATTAATATCAGACTTTGCATTGAGGTTACCTTTTGTAATTTCATTTGCAAAGCCTACTAATGAAATAACAGGGGTTGAGATGCTTTTAGCACTGAAAAATCCAACTAAAAGAGCAATCATAAAGGCAGCTATGCCGCCTAATAAAATTGTGTTCATGGCAATATTTTCTTGCACATCCAAAACAGCATAATTTTCTTCAAAAACTTCGTGAGATGCTTTATAAATAATTTTAAGATCAATAATCACTTTTTCAAAGCGAGGCAAAATTTCTTCATTCAAGATGTTTCTTGCCTGTTGAATATTTCCTGATTTAACAGCTTCTTCTATTAATGGAACTGCTGTATGCATTTCAACATGAATTTTTTGTAAAGCATTTAAGTCAATACCCGGAATATCGGCAACAAAGAATGCTATATCTTTATGT
>CAYJHJ010000032.1:5625-6184 GCA_964370095.1 uncultured Desulfovibrionaceae bacterium
TTATGTCTTTCTTCTGCTTCCTGCATAACACGTGTCATAAAATGCCCAAGCCCGCAAGTAACACCATCTTCGTTAACCTTTAAATCAACAGGCTTTCCTTCTGTTATGTAATGCTCAATAGTTTGCACAAATTCTAAGTGTGCAATTTCAGCATCTGCAACATCTAATAAATTTTGTATAGCAGGGCCGGATTTGTCCTCTGCTTGATCAATAAGTAGTACCGAGCGGTAAGAAAGAATTGAACTTATGGCCACCAATGCCACAACCACAGCAAAACCCAACAATATTTTTACTTGTATGGATAGATTTTTATACATTTCAAACTCCTATAGGCAAAAAGGTCCATAAGCATAAAAGCTCACTGTAGAACTTATCGTCAGTACAAATTTAAACTTTAGTTGTTGTGAAAAGAGTGAAATTTGTATAAATATATTAAGTTGTAACTTTAGCTATTTATAAATTTCTAAAATAATAAGTATTTAATTATTTTTTTAAAACAACAAGAAAAGTATTTCCATTTTTATCATCTAAATCAAGTGTTTCTATAATATTCCATTTC
>CAYJHJ010000032.1:6194-24247 GCA_964370095.1 uncultured Desulfovibrionaceae bacterium
CCAAACATTCCAATGTGCGTAAAGGGTATTTTCTTGTGCGCTGATGGGGGCATAATCATCAGGAATAACATTATTTTCTATTGGAACAATGACCTTTGTGGGTAAATCTACACTATTTCCTTGTTCTTTTTTTAAAGCTTCTTTGATTTCAGGCTTTAGAAGAGCATAATTTGCATGTGTCAATTTGCCGCTGTGCCTTTCAAGAAGTTCTTGAGTTTGGGTTAGTTTGCGTAATTTATTAACTGTTTTTCTTTTATGTGAAACCAAAAGCACAATAAATTTATTTTTTTTGACAACTCTGTGCCATTCATTAATAGCCTTGATTGGATCAAAGAAATTCTCAATAGAATGAGCACTAAGAACATAATCTAAGCTTTCGTCTTTAAAGGGAAGGTCATCACCTTCAGCAAAAATATTTACATATGCTTGTTGCTTATGTTTATATTCATGTTTTTTATGGTCTGCTTTATAGGCGACATTTGCATAAGCGCCTGTTTTTCCAAGACTAAATGGGTCTTGCCTTGAAGCGTTGATTTCAATGCCATTCAGGCCATCTAAATATTTATGTATTGTTTGAGATTCTTTGATTGTGAAGTTTTGAAAGGCAAGCTGAGCTTTTTTTTCTTTTTCATTGTGCATTGCTTCAAGAATTTCATTTTTAAATTGAATATAGCGTTTCTTTCTTAAATCTTGCAAAATTGAGGCATTTGGAATAAGCCTAAACCAATTTTTCTTATGAAGAGTGTATTTTGAAAGGTGTTTTTTCACTAAAGAGGTTAAACTTGGATTATGCCTTTGCATAGCATCAAGGGTTTTTTTCACCCCGTCATAATTGCTTGAAGGATTAACTAAGAAAGTCATACGCACAAAAGGGTGTTTTCTTTGCATTAAATAGCAAGGATATGCAGTCAAGTCTTCATGTTCAAAGCCTTGTGCTTTGCTTGCTTCTGTTTTGAAGCCATTTATATAGGCATCGCAAGTAAAGCCGGCTTTCTCTAAACTTCTTGTAAGAAGAACTTCGTATTTGAGAAGAATTTCAAGTTTTGAAACTTCTTTTTCTATGGTTGAGAAAAAGCTGAGAAAGGCTGAACTGTTGATAACCTTATTGTTGAAAGACATGAAATATGATTGCAAGTGCGGCAAGGGTAGTTGCACAGAACTTGCTGCCCAAAAATCAACATTTTTGTTCTGCATAACATCAAAAAAGCCGTTAAAATCAAATAATGGAGCAGTGCAGGAATTATTACAAAGAATTAACTCTTCAATATTTTCTAAGCCTATATTTTCAATAATATATTCTATGCCAAGCTGGTATGATCCAAAACTATGTTTTTCATGGCGTTGACAGCAAGCATAATTTACTAATTTTTCAAGTTTTTCAAACTCTTTTGGTAAAACAGGACTATCAGAAATATAGATGATTGCATCAGAAATTTCTTTTAATTTTTCTAAATAATGCAATTCGTAATCAGGTATTATAGAACCATAATGAACAGAGGCAAAAACAATAAGCCTTTTCAATTTTGTATTTGGCAAGGGCAAAAACTCTTTTTCTAAGGCAGTAGCATCTTCGTGAAAGATTAAATCTGTGCTGGGTACATTTTTTGTAAGGTATGCCATATGAATTAAAGGATTCATATTAATTGGAAGGATTTCAGGATATTTTATAAGATATTCCTTCATGTCAAAATCAGGGCTGGGGTTTTTGCCCATTCTCCAGCCAACAGTAAGGAAATGCTCTGCTGAGGTTATGTCGAGATTTTTTAGTTCAGGGTTTTCTTTGATATACCAATCTGAATCAAAAAATTTTTTTGCTTGCCTTGAATTATGTTTATAATTATAAGCCATATTAAACCTCAGAATATATGTGATAAATTATTTTTATAACTTATAATAATGCAGTTTTTTTCTTTTAGCAAGTAAAAAGCATATATAAAACAGAGTTAACACATCTTTTATACAGTTTGCTTTAATAAAAAAAGGCAGAAAAAATCTGCCTTCATATATATTGTTTTCATTTATTGCATAGGAACTTTTGCTTGCTTTGTGTGTTGCTTTTGCATAAGAAGTTTTTGTAAAACAGGGTCATCTTCTTCTGAAATCCTGTCAAGCTGGGGTTCAGCCACAGCAAGGTTTAAAAGTTCTTCGCTGTCGTCTTCCATTTTTGCACTAAAGGTGTGCATAGTTTTTTCAGGTTTAGCTGTTGCTTTTGGAATTTCGTTGAATTGCTCAAAACTATCCCTTATATCTCTTGATTCTCTTTCAAAAACCACAGCAGTTCCAAAGCAAGAGAAAAATTTGCTGCCATCAGGATGAAAAGCCACGTTTTCACTATAGCCTATAATTGCTTGTCCGCCTTTGTTTTGAGCCATAGCAGCCATTCCAAAGAAAGCTTCGTCTGCATCAAAACCCCTGCAAGCAACAAGGCCCAACACTTTTGCAATTTTTCTGTCTGCAAATTCTTGTGTTGTTACCACCGGAAATCTACCTAATTTAAAAAGCTCTTTAACTTTTTCGATGCTGGATATATTTGATTGGTTTTTTGCTTTTTTGTCTTTATTATCATTTCCAAGTAAAAAGAACATAGATTTTCTCCTTATTTTAAAAAAATTATTAAAGTATATAATCTTTTTGTATAACTTGATTTTTTCAATGCAATTACTATGCCAAAAAAAGTGTCGATTTTTTGAAAGATGAAATTTCATTATAAAAAAGGATAATTTACAAAAGCTTTGAAATTTCCTTGACTTTTTATAATCAGCAATGTTAATCTTTGATATTCTTCATGAATGTTATGCTTTTATAAAACAGCATAGCCTATTTGCAGGGTATGCAAAGCCAAAAATAAAGGAAGCAGTATGTTTTTTTCAAATACTATTGATATGCCACTTATAGAGGGCGGAACAGATTTATTGGGCTTTGAGATATATATTAAATCTTTGGAAAATTTTTTGCTAAATGCTGAATATCCTACAAGTATTGCACTTCAAGGACAAAGAGGCAGTGGCAAAACTTCACTTATGAATCAGCTCAATTTCAATCTTTGCAAGCTAACACAAGATAATGGTATTTATGGCCGAAGTGAGCCATTTTATGGAATTTGGCTAAATACATGGCAATTTACAATAAAAAATAATCCTAATGATATTATACTTTCGCTTTTAAGAAATGTTGTGAAGCAGGTTTTGCAAATAGTAAATTCTAATCACTCGCATGAGTTTGAAAGCATAGCTTCGATTTTTTGTTCAGTCTATTCTGCTCATAAAGACAGGAATAAAGCCTGCTTTTCAAATAACCCGCATATTGAAAACTTACTTCCTTGTGAAGAAGATTTAGATGAGATTTTGGCAAATCCAAAAAAATTTAGAAGTGCCTTAGAGCTTGCAATGTCAATATGCATAGAAGACGATAGAAAAAAACATTATAAAACCAATGGTTTTTTGATTTTTATTGATGATTTGGACAGAATTAATCCCTCACATTCCGTGCTTATTATGCAAATTATAAAAAACCTTTTTGAAGTGGATTGTGCAGCTTATATAATAGCAATTAATTATGATATTATTGTAAAAGGGCTTGAGGAAAAATTTGGGGCTTTTAATCAAGTGAATGAAAGTGAGTTTAAATCATTTTTTAATAGGATGGTTAAAGCATTATGAAATTGAAAGGTTTATTGAGAATGAAGTTACGCGAATTGGCTTTTATTTCAAAAAAGAGTGCAGGATGAAAATCAAAGGAGAAGATAAAACTCTGCTTCAAGGGCTTGTGCTTGTGCTTGAGCTTTCCATTGGCTTTAATCCTAGGCTGATAAAAAATCTTATAAATAAACTTTCCTTTATTAAAATATTAATTATGGAAAGTGAAAAAAAGGCAAAGCTCAATATTGGCGAACGCTTGATGATTTTTGGCATGCTTTGCGTGCAAACAGCATATCCTACAATTTATCACCTTCTGAACCTTGAACCTAATTATAAACTTTGGAATGAACAAACAGCAAAGAAATTTGCCTTGGCAAAACTTGATGAAGAAATTAAAGAAGAAATTTTAAATATTGAAGAAATAGACGAAGAATGGAAAGAAATTGTTTATAGAATTTGCAAGGAAAACAATACTTTGACTTCAAGAACATTTTCTATTTTAAATCTTTTTAGCCTAATTACAACCATAACTCCAAAAGGGCAAGACCCACAAATGTTATTTGAAAAAATCCTAAATGCCACTTTACTGGTAGAATTAAATGTTTTGGAAAGTAAGCTTAACCTTGATTGATAAAAAATTTATTTTTAATTCGGTTTTATAAAAATGTGGAGGTTTAATGTCTAGTTTTCATGATAATCAAGAAAATGATTTTTTCTATTTCGACCCATTGTGGTATCTTGAACAAAATCCTGAATTGAAAGCAAAGCAGATTGATCCTTTCAAGCATTTTATTGAGATTGGCTGGAAGGAAGGGCTTAATCCAAGCAAGCATTTTGATGTGCAACAATATATTGAAAAAAACCCCGAAATTCTTCCCATTGAAATGAATCCTTTTTTGCATATTGCTTTTACTTACAATAATTCTGTAATGTCAAAAATTTCTTTTCCTACAGAATGTGTTGAAACAAGCCATGAATTTAAAAGTTTTGATAAAAATAAAAAATATAAACGCGTGATTATTGTGGCCTCATTCATCGGAAATGGGCAAATTTCTGCACACCTTGCGTATTTATTGACAAAGTTGAAGAAGGTTTGTGATGCCATAATCTTGATAGGAGATAATCCTATTTTAGAAAAAGAAATAAAAAAGCTTTCAAATTCAGTTTATCATGCATCTTTTCATAGGCATGAAGAATATGATTTCGGTTCTTATAAAAGAGGGCTTGAATATTTATATAAACAAGTAGGCCTTGAAAATATTGAGGAATTAATTTTATGCAATGATTCCTGCATAGGCCCTATTTTTCCTATGGAAGAAATGTTTGACACAATGGAAAAAAGAAATGTAGATTTTTGGGGACTAACGGCAAGCCCCGAAGTTTTTCCGCACTTACAGTCTTATTTTATGGTTTTCAATAATAAAGTAATAAATCACAACTGCTTTACTGAGTATTTTAAAGATGTAAAAAAAGAAATATCGCGTTCAAAAGTAATTTTGAAGTATGAATTACTTTTGAATTCTGTTTTGCAAAAAGCTGGCTTTGAGAGCTCTGTTTACATTGATTATCCCCCTAATGAAGCTTTTTTTGATAAAACTTTTAAGCATAGAAATATAACAACGGCTCCGCTTTATTTATTGGCACAAAAATCCCCTTTGATAAAGCTCAAGCACCTTTATGAAAAATCTTTGAATTATGATGGCTTGGAGGAAACTTTTGCAAAGATAGAAGAAATAAATCCAAGTTTGGCACGCATAATCAAAGACTTTTTGGAAGAAAAGGAAAAAAAGCAAAAAATGGGAAATACAGTTGAAAAGTATACAACTGAACCTGAAAAAAGAATGATGTATTTAAAGATGGACGAGGAAGTGAAATTTTATATGGAAAATAAAGAAAAGATAATAGGTTATTAAAAAAACTAAGCCCTATTTTTCAATAAGGCTTGTTTTTAAAAGTTTTAGTTTCTAAGATAAATTAATCTTTTATACTTGTCATCCAATTATGTGCCAATTCAAACAAACCCTCTGCAAGTGTGGGGTGTGCATGAATAGTGTGTGCAATATCAGAAACTTTGGCATCTAAGTTCATGGCAAGTGCAGCTTCGGCAATAAGATCTGTTGCATGAGCGCCTGCTATATGGCAGCCTAAAATTTTTGAACTTGATTTTTCTATGATAAATTTAAAGCAACCCGGCAATTCATTCATAGCCTGTGCTTTACCTAACTCTCTAAACTGAAAGATAGGGCATTCAACTTCAATATTTTTTTCATGAGCTTGTGCTTCACTTATACCAACACAAGCAATTTCAGGTGAAGTGAAAATAGCTGAGGGCACAACCTCATAGTTTGCACTCTGCTTAGTATTATCCATAATATTTTCAATAGCTTTAATGCCTTCGGCAGAAGCCATATGTGCAAGCATTATTTTTTCAGGCCCTAAAATATCGCCAATAGCATAAATATTTGCAATATTTGTTTCATAAAATTCGTTGGTTTTAACAAAACCTCTTGCATTTGTTTCAATTCCTGCTTTTTCTAAGCCTAAACCATTAATATTTGGCACACGCCCTGCTGCAACAATAACAATGTCTGCTTCAAGAGTGCTTTCTTTTTTTGCAGGTTCGGGAATTTGTGTTTCGTCTAAAAAAGGTGAGGGGGCAAGTGTTGCATATACTTTATTATTTTCAATTTTACAGGAAGAAACAATACGGCAAAGTTCTTGTTTTATTCCTGCTTTTTTCATTTCACGTTGTAAAAGTTTTGACATTTCTTCATCAACTGAAGGCACGGGCAAAAGCCTTGTAAGCCCCTCAACTATTGTGATTTTTGCACCAAAGCTTGAAAAAATTCCCGCAAGTTCAGAACCTATCACTCCGCCGCCGACAATAATTATATTTTCAGGAACATATTGTAATTCAAGTGCATCATCGGAAGAAAGAATATGCTTATGGTCAATGGGAAGGCTTGGCAATTCAAGGCTTTTTGAACCTGTTGCAATAATAATTTTATCGCTTATTAGCTCGATAATTTCATTTTCGTTTGTTTGCACTTTTACAAGGCCGGCATTTATAATTTGCCCTTTTCCTTTGATAATTTTTACATTAAGTTTCTTGCAACTTTTTTCAATTCCGCCACGCAAAATTTCTGTAACCTTTGTTTTTCTTTGAACAATCGCAGGCATATCGGCCTTTGCTTCACCAATTCCACTTATGCCATAACTTGAAAGTTTGTGCACTTTTTCTAAAAGATCAGCAGATGATTTTAAGGTTTTTGTGGGAATACAACCATAGTTTAGGCAAGTGCCACCAAGATGATCACTCTCAACAAGCGTAACATCAGCCCCTTTTTTTGCTGCTTCAAAGGCCGCAATATAGCCACCGGGCCCGGCACCTATTATCGTTATTTTTATGCTCATACTTTTCTCTTTTATGATATATTATTAATTTGTATAAATTTTATGTTTTCATATTTAGTGCACTGTCCTCATTGAAAGCATTGCTTAAGTCTTCCAATTCATTTTGTGCATACTTTAATTCTTCAAGACTTAATGAATCAAGGTCAACTTCTTCTTCTTTGTTTTCATGAGTGTGTGCTTTAACAGAAGCTAATTCTTCTTTTTTTAGTGTGGTAAGGTCTAAAACCTCATCTGCTTTGGCATCGGCGAGCAATGTTTCAGCCTTATCAACAAATTCATTTGATATGAGAAGCGGTTTTTGAATATTTTTTAAATAATCTGTATTCTCTTCCAGCTCAGCCCAATTTTCTAAAAAATGGCTTTCATTATCATCTAGAAGTATTATTTTTTCAGCGGAAAAATTTTCGGGAGGGAAAATATTTTCAGCAAGTTCAACTTTAGCTTCATTCATTTCTTTCATAATTCCGGGAGGGGGAAGAAGGCTTGGATCTAAAGCCATAAAAAAATCAATGCCTAGTGCAAGCTCTCCGTCAATCCAGAAATTTGGTAAATCAGAAGGTGAATTTGCAGAATAAAGAAGGTAAAAATCTTCTAAAATAATTGAAGTTTCTTCATCGTCAAGGAAGATGATCAAATTATTTCCCTTTCTTTCAAAAAGGGCATTTGAAATATCAAATTCAAAAGAAATTTCACTGATTTCTTCAGAAAGTTTTATAACCTGTTGATTTTTTTCAAGAGGTTTTGAAAGATTGAGTGTTGCCATAAAATATTCCTCAAAATTTTCAATAGTTAATATCTATAAATAAAAGATAAAGATATTTTCCTTAGATGTCAACTTTATATAAAGTAATGATGGAAAAGAAAATTAAAAATAATATACAAATAATTAAATAACTACAAATAATATTCTATCTTATTTTTATATATGATTATTTTTTAAATACCAACTTTGAAAATACTATTGACTTTTTTATTGATATAGATTATCATTAAGATAATTGCATTTCTTTGGTATTTTAGTTTTATTGATTTACAGTTTCATTGATTTAAATGATTTATTGTTTTGAGAACATTTAACTGAAGGAGAAGAAAATGGCTAATAAAAAATTGACAAACGTAAACGGTGCTCCTGTTGCAAATAATCAGGATTCTTTAACAGCTGGCAAAAGAGGCCCTATCCTCTTGCAAGATATTTGGCTTATTGAGAAGTTGGCACACTTTGACCGTGAACTTATCCCTGAAAGACGTATGCACGCAAAAGGCTCGGGTGCATTTGGAACTTTCACAGTAACACATGATATTACAAAATATACAAAAGCAAGTATTTTTAGTGAAATCGGCAAAAAAACCCCTATGTTTGCACGCTTTTCAACTGTTGCCGGTGAACGCGGAGCAGCAGATGCAGAAAGAGATATCCGTGGCTTTGCAGTAAAATTTTATACAGATGAAGGCAACTGGGATTTGGTTGGAAATAATACTCCTGTATTTTTCTTCCGCGATCCTTTAAAATTCCCTGATCTGAACCACGCCGTAAAGCGTGATCCGAAAACCAATATGCGTTCAGCAAAAAATAACTGGGATTTCTGGACTTTGCTGCCGGAAGCTTTGCACCAAGTAACTGTAGTTATGAGTGATAGGGGTATCCCAGCTTCATACAGGCATATGCACGGCTTTGGAAGCCATACTTTCAGCTTTATTAATGCAAATAATGAAAGATTTTGGGTGAAATTCCACTTTGTAACACAGCAAGGCATTGTAAACCTTACTGATCAAGAAGCAGAAGCAATCATTGCAAAAGACAGGGAAAGTCATCAAAAAGATCTTTTTGAAGCTATTGAAAAAGGCGAATATCCAAAATGGAAATTATTTGTGCAAATTATGCCTGAAAAAGATGCAGAAAGCTATGAATATCATCCATTTGATTTGACAAAAGTTTGGCGTAAAAAAGAATATCCGCTTATCGAAGTGGGTGTTATGGAATTAAATAGAAATCCTGAATATTATTTTGCAGATGTTGAGCAAGCTGCTTTCAATCCTGCATCAATCGTTCCCGGTATAGGTTTTTCACCGGATAGAATGTTGCAAGGAAGGCTTTTCTCATACGCTGATGCTCAGCGCTATCGCCTTGGTGTGAACCACCACCTTATTCCTGTGAATGCACCAAAAGTGCCTGTAAATGCTTTCCACAGAGATGGGCAGATGAGAACTGATGGCAATTATGGGGCAAGAATTCATTATGAGCCAAACAGTGAGCAAGAATGGCAAGATTCACCCGAACTTCAAGAGCCACCATTAAAACTTGAAGGCGATGCAATGAATTATAATTATCGTGATGACGATGATAATTACTTTGAGCAACCTCGACTATTATTCCAGCTTATGACAGATGAGCAAAAGCAAGTTTTATTTGAAAATACAGCTCGTGCAATGGGCGATGCACCTGATTATATCAAACAAAGACATATTGATAATTGCTCAAAAGCTGATCCTGCATATGGGGAAGGCGTAAAAAAAGCACTTGGTATGTAGTAGTTTATAATTGTATTTTTTGTTTTGCATATAAAAAACCGCTCAAATTTTGGGCGGTTTTTTTGTGAAATTGTATGAAGTAAAACTTTAAAAACCAAGATAAAACATATAAAAACCAATAAGTAAGATAAGAAAGCCCATAATTATTTTTATAATAGAGCTTGCCTTGCTATAAGTAGGATTAGCTGAAATTTTTTGCACAAAACCTACAGAAGTGCCTGCAAGAACAGCCAAAATTCCATGCCCTACAGAATAGAGCAATAAAAGAACAATGCCATACAAAAGGCTTCCTTTTGAGGCAACAATTGTCAATAAAGCAATAAGAATGGGCGTAGAGCAGGGAGAGGAAAAAATGCCGCCTAAAATGCCTGCTATAAAAGCACCTAATTGCCCTTTTTTTGTGTTTTTTGAAAGAAGATAGCTTGAAGGAATAAAGTTATAGATTTCCCATGTTTGTAAAGCCATCAGCACCATAATTATGCCCAAGAAAATATACCATGAGCTCATGTGTGTGCCTATAAGGTTTCCTGCTAAAGCCGCAAGCACACCCAAAACTGTGAAAGTGAGGGCAGAACCTAAGGCAAAAATCAAAGAAAGAATAAAAGCTTTTTTCATATTTTGTGCTTCTTTTGTGTTTAGCATGCTGCTTCCGCCCACATAGCCGATAATAAGAGGAATTGAAGAGAGTGAACAAGGGGTGAAAGAAGTAAGAATTCCTGCCAATAAAGCAATAAGTGGAGCAAGCCAAAAACTTTCGGTGAGCATTTTTGAAAGGTCAACTAAAAGTGCGTCCATTACATCACACCCATATCAGCCAAAATAGCACGCATTTGACTTTCTGTTAAGCCGCCTTGGTGTACAGTGAAAAGATGTTCATCAGTATCTTTATGCGAATACATGGTAAATTCAATTCCTAAATCTTTTGTGGGAACATAGGGCTTGTTGTCAGCCGTATAGAAGAACTGTGTTGGGATAACCTGCACAGGAAAGCCATTTGCACCCTCAGGGTTTTTCCAAACATCAACAAATTGTATGATGGCTTTTTCCTGCATTTCTTTATTAAGTAAAGCCAAAACAGGTGCCATTTCTTTACAAGGAACACAAGAATCTGCCCCAAAATCAACAATAATTGGCAACTTGTTTTTTTGCATTTCTTCTATATTTATTGCTTGAACAGTAAGCGGAAATTTCAAACCTTCTTGATCATAAGCTATTTCTTCACTTGGAAGGTTTTTGATAACCCAGAGACCTATAATTACAGTGAAAATTAATAAGGGAATTATTGTTTTAAGTGTTTTGTTGTTTTTCATAAATCAACTTCCTTCATATTCATATTTGTCGATATGACCTTTAATGGGACTATGCTCTAAAATTTTTGATTTGGCAAGAAAATCTTACATAAATTTTCAAATTTCTTATGCTTGACTGACTTTGTAAAAAAATGCTATATTTATTTATGTATAATTACTAAGGAAGTATATTATGAAAAAACTTATTTATTCTATCACCTTGTCTGCATTTATTATGATTTCTGCTTGCGGGCAAATATATGCCCAAAGTGTTTCTGAAGTTTCCCATGAAAAGACAATGGCTTTAGAATTATACACAAAAGGCGAATATCAAAAAGCGTATGATTTATATTCAAAACTTCTACGCATTGATCCCGCTGATGATGCAATAAATCTTGGTTATGCACGTTCAGCCTTACAAGCGGGTAAGCTTGGGCAAGCAGTAATGTCATATGAAAGGCTTTTGCAAAAGTACCCTAATGAACCAATATTGCTGAAAGAATTGGCATATGCTTTAAGCATGCAAAATGATAATCAGCGTGCACAGATGGAGCTTTCTAAAAGTTCAAAAGCTAAAGGCAATGCTTCTGAAAACCTCGAAAAGCAGCAAAGCCGCACAAAAATTTCAGGAAAAGTGAATGCAGGTGTTATTTATGATAGCAATGTGAACGCAGGCCCTGCATCAAATGATATCACTTTAGGGAATTGGGATTTAAGGCTTATTGACGGAAAGGCAGAAGATGCATTGGCTCTTTATGCCGGCGCAAAGCTTGACATTACCCATAGATTTGCACAAACAAGCCCATGGTGGCTTATAAGCAATGCAAATGTTTTTGCAAAATATAATTTTGGCGAAAAAGTGCATGACCTTGATCTTTCAAGTTCAGAATCTTTAAATGCTTCTTTTGGAATACGCCACCTTGGTGTAAAAACTATGTTTGAGCTTAAAGCAAGAGCACAGTTCTATGATTCTTCCTTTAAAGAAAATATTTTTGCAGCAGGAATTGGGGCTAATTTTATCTATGCACTCAATAGCAAAGTTTTCTTTATTTCAAGGCTAAGCCTTGATAATCGTGCCTATTCTGACAATAGTGATTATAATGGTTGGTATAGCTCTTTAGGGCAATATGTAAGATTTATTATGGGTGAAGCAGGGCATGCACTTACTTTTGGCGGCAGATATTTCAATGCAAATGCAGATATTTCAAACTATTCACTTGATGGTTTTGAAGCAAGTGTAGATTTTAAATTTATCTTGCCTTATTACGATATAAGCCTCACGCCTTATTTTGCGTATAGTGCTGAATTTTACAAAGGCCCGGCAACTTCATTTGAAGATAAAGACAGAAAAGACTATCAGCTAAGAGCAGGTTTGAATTTGCTTGTTCCTATAGCTGTGGACTGGGATTTGAATTTGGGCTATCAATACCTTTATAATAATTCCAACAGTGAACTTTATGATTATGACAGGCATTTAGTGAATCTTGGTGTGTCTTGGTCATTTTAGATAAAGATTATTTTCTTAAAACAAGCAAGAAAGCTTTTGAAATTATGCTTTTTGCCTAGGCTTTATTAAGTCTAATCTAAACTGCAATGAAAAATTTCAGCGTGTCTATCGTGCTTAAGGATTTTATTAAATCTTTCAATATCAAGTATATAGGTTTCATTTTTTTTATATGGACTTATAATCCCTTCCAGTTCAAGTTTTCTTAATGCTTTATTTAATGTAACCCTGTGCACATTCAGAAAATTTGCCAATTCGTTTTGGTTCAGATTTGTTGTGGCATAAAGCATAGCCCCTTCTTTTTTCATGTGATATTGCAAAAATCTACAAATCTGCCCTTCAGTATTATTTGATTTTATTAGTACTTTTTGCTTGATAAGCTTAAGCGTTTTTATGGAAAGGCTTTCAATTATTGAAAGCGTAAGCTCAGGATATTCATGCAAAAGTTTTGTATAGACCCAATCTTCAGGGAAGGCATAAATAACACAATCAGTTTCTAGATGAATAGAGGCAATAATTTGTGTTTTATCAAGAAAAAAAGTTGCATCACCTATTAATGCAGGAGCTTTTGCCTTGCTTATTAAATTTTCCTGCCCATCTAAATATAAATATTTAAAACTAACTTCGCCTTTATGCAAATAGTAAAGAAATTTATTATTTTGCATATATTCAAGAAGAACATGGCCTTTATTTTTTTCAATCTTTACTGCTTCATGTAAAACATTTTCCCATAAAGCAGCCAATTTTTTTTTATGTGTTTCGGCTGACAATGTATTATCCAATATTAAAAGAGTTAAAAAAAGAAAATGTAACAAACATTACATTTTGTAGAGAGTTTTTATGATAATGTCAACAAATTATAAAATTGTGTAAGCTATCGCTTGAAGGTGAATAGAACTAACCAAAATTGATGCTAACACATTTATTTTATTAATTTATCTTAGGAGTTTTTATGTCTCAAGCATCAGCGCAAGCACCGCTTCCACCTTTTTCTGTATCTAAGTTGATTCATACATTAATTGGCTTAGCTATTATGCTTTTAGGGCCTTTAATGGCATCGCCTGAATTTTATTTCCCTGCAAACCCTCGTTTAGAAGCAATGGGAATTCCAATTATTGATGGTAATGCTATTATTGCAATGTCAGCAGCAGGCTGGACTGCCGCAACAGTTTTTATAGGTATGCTTTGGCTTTGGGTTTTTGTGGAAACTTTTTGGTCAAGCCTTATAGGTGTATTGCTTATTGCCTTTAGCCCACATTTTCCATTGCCGCAGTTTATGGCTCAATATATGGGAAATCCAACAACTTTTCTTATCTTTTTTATTCTTTTCTTTTCGGCAGCACTTACTAAATCAAATGTAGTTGTTTATATTTCAAATTATTTGCTTACAAGAAAATATCTTCAAGGTAGACCTTATATGTTGATGCTAGCAATATTAATTGCTGCATATGCCGGTGCTTGGTTTGATGGTGGACTGGGAACGGTTTTTCTTATCTGGCCTGTAACATATCTTATTTTAACAGAAGCGGGCTATAAGCCAGGTGATAAAGTTTCAACATTCATGGTGGGCAATGTTATTGCCGGTCTTGTTTTTGCACTTTTGACAAATATTATTAAAGGCCCTGTTTTGTTTATGTCAAGCGGGTATACAAACTATGTTTCCAATAACCCAAATTTGGGTTTAGAGCATATTAACGTAGCTTCTTGGACACTTTTTACTGCAATACTTTGTGTTATTACAACTATTTTATTGTTCCTTGGTGCTCGTTTTATCTTGAAGCTTGATGTTGAAGCTATTAAGAACTTCGATACTGAAAAATTGAAAAATAAACCTTTGCCCCCAATGAATTGGAAGCAAAAAACACTTCTTTATTTATTTGCTATTTATATTGCTTGGATGGTTATTCCAAGCTTGCTGCCACAAACAATTCCTTTTATCGCTTATTGCAAGTCAAAAGCTTTTGCCGGTTCAATGGCTTTATTTGCTGTTATGATTATTATTAAACGTAAAAATGAACCACTTATAAAATTGCCGGAAGTTGCAGCAGCAGTGCCTTGGGGCTTATACTTCTTGCTTGCTGCGGCCCTTTATTTTGGCGGAATTTTAACAAATCCAAAAACAAATATACCTATTCTCTTAGAAATGCTTATTTCAAATGCTCTTCAAGGGCTTGATTTTATTCCATTCCTTCTTCTAACCATGCTTCTTGCTATTGTTGCAACAAACCTTATGAATTCAATAGTAACAGGTATTATAGGTTCGCCAATTATTGCCAGTGTAGCACTTAATTATGGCTTTCCTGCATTACCTATTGTTGTTTTATTCTTGTTCATTCTTATGTCGGCAATGCTTACACCGGCTGCGGGCGTTCCAGGGGCAATGCTTCATGGTAATAAAGAATGGTTGCCAGGCAAAGCTGCCATGTCATACGCTGTTTTCTTCACTATTGTGATAAGCATAGTTACAGTAGCTGTAGGAATTCCTTTAGCACTTGCAATCTTTTAATATATACACAAATCAGAAATTCTGATTTGATTGTGTTTGTTGAAAAATTATTGTAAAGTACATAAAATCAATAATAAAAATCCCACAAAGCTTTATAAAACTTGCTTTGTGGGATTTTTTTATTCAAAAATTTGAAAAATTTTATTTCCTTTGTAAAGGGTCGCCTGTTAAAGTTCCATTATAACCTAAACCAAATTGATCTTCAAAATCTAGATTGCCGTTAAAAGTGTTTCCAACAGTAAGCTTGCTGCCTTCGGCTTCCCAGCTGTTTACGGGGCTGCCATTTAAGGTTGCTGTGCCACCTGAAATTTCAAATTCATCACTTTCTATTGTGCCTGTGCCATTAATTACATTAAAATCATAAGCACTTAGGCTTGTGGTGTCAAAGTTTGCATTTGAAATCAATCCTTTTGTTAGGTTTGCTTGAAATTCAAAAACACCGCTGTGGGGCCTACCTTGTTGATCATTAAAGGAAAAATCTCCTGTTCCTACAGCTGAAATTTCTTGTAAAGGTTCAATAGTGCCAAGGCCTTCAGTTTCAAAGTCAGAATCATAACGAGCAAGAGCATCTGCATTTAAAATGCTTGAGAAGTCATCGTCATCATCAAGATCGTCATTCAATAGATTGTCATTATCAAAATCATCATCAAATCTGTCATCACCAAATGGGCTGTCATCATCATCACCAAAACCGCCGCCGAAGTTGCCATTTAGGTTGTTAGGATTTGAAGACTCAAAATTTTCATTTAAATCATCAAGATCATTTGAATCGTCAAAGTCATCCAAATCATCCAAATCGTCAAAATCGTCATCCAAGTCGTCAAAGTCGTCAAGAGCTGAAGAAATACTGCTTTGGTTGACAAGGTTTTGCCTTTGAATAAGCGTCATTGGAATAGGTGGTGAAAGCAAAGTTTCATCAATACCGAAAGAAGCAATTTGCCCCGGTGGAATAATAGTATTACCAACCACAACGCTTTGCTGATTGAGGCTGTTTTCGGTTGCAACTTGTGTTACACCATTTTGCCTTAGAACAGAAAAAGTGGTTCCTCTAATTCCAACCGTGGCTTCAGGTGTGCGCACCTTAAAAGCTTCAGGGTTTGATTCAACAATCTTTCCTGTTGCAAAACGTACAAAACCGGAGCTTACTCTTGAAGCAAAAGAAGTGTTGCCCTTATCGCTAAAGGCTTCAATAGTATAGTGTGTGTTTGAGCCGATATTGATTATACTGTCATCATTAAAGAAAAGTTGAACTTTCCCATCAGAAGAAGTGTGGATAATATCATGCAAAAAGATATCATCTTTTAAAGTAATCTTAGTTTTTGAATCTGCTCTTTCTAAAGTAACATCACCTGTTATAGCAATAACTTTTGCAATGCTGTTTGCATAAACAAAGCTTGGTGAAAATAAAAAGAAAGTTACAAGAATAAGCAGAATTAAATGTTTATATCTGTGCATAATAACCTCCGAAAACTCTATCGACTATATTTATAAAAAGTATATACTTTTATCACAATAAGTCAAATTTTAATAAAGTTAAAGTCAAAGCTTTAATATAAGCATCAATATAATGGATTTGAACTGTTTGTTTTAATAATTTTCAACTAGCTGAAATAAAAAATAAAAAAATATTGCTTTTCATGAACCTAATTATAGTATATAAGCTTTTTACTTATTTATTAATTGATTTAAGCGGAGGAGTTTATGTTTGAAAAATTGTTTCATCTAAAAGAGCACAATACGAATGTGAGAACAGAAATCATTGCAGGTTTAACCACTTTCATGACAATGGCATATATCTTGGTTGTTAATCCAAGCATTTTGTCAGCAAGTGGCATGGACATGTTTTCTGTGTTCACAGCAACAGCATTAAGTGCTGCAGTTGCAACCGTTATTATGGCATTGTCAGCCAACTTACCTGTTGCACTAGCACCTGGAATGGGCTTGAATGCATTTTTTGCTTTTGTTGTTTGTGGGCACATGGGGCACACATGGCAATTTGCTTTAACTGCTGTTTTTATTGAAGGTATTATTTTTATAATTCTTACTTTGACAAATGTTCGCGAAGCAATTATCAACTGTATTCCACCTGCTTTGAAAAAAGCAATTTCAGCCGGTATCGGTTTATTTATTGCTTTTATTGGTTTGCAATCAGCCGGTATTATCATTGATGATCCAGCCCCCTTGGTAAAACTTGGCAACATCACTTCTCCTTCAACTTTTCTCACTATCATCGGAATTTTGTTTATAGGCATAATGCTTGCCTATAATGTTAAAGGTGCTTTGCTTTTAGGAATTATCATTACTACCTTAATAGGAATTCCTTTAGGCGTTACTTCTTTGGCAAATTTTGATGCTTCAAGACTTTTTTCAGTTCCATCACTTTCTCCTACTTTCTTACAATTTGAGTGGAATAGTATTTTATCTTACGATATGTTTATTGTTGTTTTAACCTTCTTGTTTGTTGACTTGTTTGATACAGTAGGCACACTTATCGGTGTGGCAACAAAAGGTAATTTACTTGATGAAAATGGCAAATTGCCAAAAGTAAAAAATGCCTTTATGGCAGATGCTTTGGGCACAACTTTAGGCGCAATGCTTGGCACATCAACAGTAACTTCTTTTGTTGAAAGCTCAAGCGGTGTGGCTGAGGGTGGCAGAACAGGGCTTACAGCTTTAACAGTTGCTGTTATGTTTCTTCTTTCTTTGCTTTTTGCCCCAATTTTCTTGCTTGTTCCTGGGCAAGCCACAGCAGCAGCTCTTGTCATGGTTGGTATCTTCATGATTTCACCTATAAGCACCATTGATTTCACAGATTATGTGTATGGAATTCCAGCCTTTTTCGCTATTGTTATGATGCCTTTGGCTTATAGCATATCAGAAGGTATTATCTTTGGAATGATAAGCTTTGTTTTTCTTGCCATAGTTTCAAAAAGAACAGAAGAAGTTTCACCTTTAGCCATTATACTTGCAATTATATTTGTGGCAAAATATATTTTTGTAAGGGTATAGTAAAAAATATCAGACTAGCATAGAAATTTGCTTCAATTTTTTAATTTTTTAATAAATATAAAATTTGGCTTGACCTTTATAAAAAATTGTGGCACTTTCTCAAAGTCTTAGTGTGCCGAGGTGGTGGAATTGGTAGACGCGCTGGACTTAGAATCCAGTACCAT
>CAYJHJ010000033.1:0-22975 GCA_964370095.1 uncultured Desulfovibrionaceae bacterium
GTGCAACCTTGCCAAGGTTGACGTCGCGGGTTCAAATCCCGTCTCCCGCTCCACTTTAGAAAAGTACAAATGAGCACAAAAAAAGCAAGATTTCTATCTTGCTTTTCTTTTTTAATATTTTTATTTTTATAGATCAAAAACCTAAACTGTTATAATAAAGTATTACTCCAGTTAAATTCTGTTGTTCTTTTTGCTAATTCTAAGTCATGCGGATACGCTTCTTCCATGCGAACAAGGAAAGAATAACCTGCATTCTCAAGCTCAGGGGCACGTTTTGTCAAATCTAAAAGCCAGTTTGGATAGATCCATAAATTCTGGCCATAATGCCTTGCCCAAAACTGTTCACGCATAGGGCTTTGAAAGGTTTCATTTGCTTTTAACCCATTTAATCCATGCCTTGCCAATCCCATTGGCCAGCAACCTGAAATCACAACACCTAATGGCAAAACCGATTGCTTTGGAAGAGATAAAAAGTCATCTCCACCCATTTCAGGGCTTACTATTGCCGCTTCAAATCCCAATTCTTCCAAAAGCAATATCGAGGCCCCGTTTGTGGTATTACAAAAAGGCCCTGCTGTGATTTTTACTTTTTCATTATCAAAAAAAGCTCTTTGCCAAGGCGAGTTCAAAACAAACATATAGGCGCCTTTTTTGATAGCTTCTTTGATAAGTCGTTGATATTGTTCTTCTTCATTTTGCCAAATAACAGGCGGAAGCCACCAAGAAACCCTTGGAATAACAGTTTTTGATAAAGCCCTTAAAGTGCCTATGCTCAACCACATACCCATAACTGATGAGCGAGCAAGCCTTGTTTGCTTTCCTTGTGGCATGCTTGCACGAAGATGAATATTAAGTTGTTTTTTAGCTCTTTTGATTTCAGGGAGCATAAGCCCAACTTCTGCCAACTCAGAGCCTTTAGAACCTAAACCTTTACATTTATTGAGCTTTGACTGCCATTCTTGAAGAATTTTTTGCAATTCTGCTTCTTTTCTGTCTATAAGAAAAACAGGAGTGCCCGGCTTTGGAAGCCTTTTATAAGACACTCTTAATGGAAAATTTCCTGCTTTTGGCACTTTTCTTGTTACAGAAAGAGTTTGGTGCCACATTTCATCTTCATAGCCCACACGCAAATAATCTTGATTTTGCAATTCTATGCGTGGTTTAATAAATGGAAGTGGCTGTTCTTTTTGTTTTTTTTCAGGCGGAGTGTATTGCACATGCCCAACAAGCATGCCTGATGAAGTTTGCTCATTCACAGAAACAATTTTTGTGTTTTTTTGCGGCAAGAAGCCGGCATGCGTTCTTGGTCTTCCAAGTGCCATTTCCAAAAGTTCTTCCACATCTTTTTTCACACGTGGATCAGAGCCATTATCCCTTAACATTCTATACGCTGAAACAGCATGATAAACGTAGTGGCTACCCTTTTTTCTGCCTTCAATTTTCCAAGAGCGAAGTTTAGGAATATCAATAAGAGTTTGTGTAAGCACATCTAAGGATAAATCTAGGCTTGAAAAATATCTGCCTTTGCGCTTTCCTTGTGTATAAACTCTTCTGCAAGGCTGAACGCAACGCCCCCTAAGACCGCTTTTCCCGCCCATATAGCTTGACCAATAGCAGCGCCCTGACACGCAAAAACATAAAGCACCATGCACAAAAAGCTCTAAGTCAATTTCATCGGGGCATTTTTTTGAAATATCACGAATTTCATCAATAGAAATTTCACGCGGCAAAATAACACGGCTTGCACCAATATTTTTTGCAATTTCAAGCCCTTTTGAATGTGTTATATTTGATAAAGTTGATAAATGCAATTCACCGCTAAAGCCTGCTTGCCTAGCAAGTTCGATCATACCGATATCTTGCACAATCAAAGCATGTGGCTTTACATCTCTTTCAAGGCGGGCAACAAGCCTTGCTGCAGCGTGAACATCATTAGGCTTTAGTAAAGAATTGAATGCAATATAAATTCTGCGGTTTTCTTTTTGTGCTAATTCATTCATTTTTGCCAATTCGGAAGTGGAAAAATTGTCAGCATTTGCCCTAGCCGAAAAATGCTTCAAACCAAGATATACAGCATCTGCCCCAGCAGCCATTGCCGCTAAAAATGAGGGTAAGTCGCCAGCCGGAGCTAAAATTTCAATAGTATTATTTTTCATAAAGTTATTTTTTATAAAGGTTATTACTCACAATCAAGTGTTGCCTTTTTAGCATGATTAAAACAAGGTGTAAACAAAAATAATATGCTGAAAAAAAATTTTCTTTTATCAAAGCAATAAATTGTAATGCTATCAAATTCTTGACAAGTTAAAGCTTCCTTGATATTTAATAACAGAAGATTGCCAAGAAGAACTCTATATATAGGATCTTATAAAATGCCACCAAAAGTTAGTCTTATACAAGATATTTCAGATAAACATGCTCTCAGCACGCTTATTCCGGCTGCTGCAGTTGTTGCTCTTTATGATGAGCATTTCACTATAGTTGAGGCAAATTCAGCTTATTTTAATCTTACGGGCTATTCAAGGGAAGAAACAAGAACACTGTTTAAAAACAAAGGCCTTGAAACCCTGCACCCAGATGATTTGCAGCTTGCACTTTTTTCCTTACAACACCAAATTGAACGCTCAGAAGAAAATATTTTTAATGTTGTTTCAAGACTAGTTAACAAAAAAAACAAATATAAAAACATACATTTCAGTGGCACTATTTTTACTGATGATGACGGACTTCAAAAAGTATTTATATTACTTATAGACATAACTTCACAAATCAAGCTTTTTGAAGGCCTTGAAAAAGAAAAAAGATTCAACAACCTTATTGACAATCTTACTGATGATACTTTTTTTGAATACAATGTTGACTCAAAAGAAATTCGCTTTTCAAAGCATTTTGCTGAAAAATTTGCTATTAACGAAGTAAGCCAAAACTTTCCTAAATCTTTTATAGATGCAGGAATTATAGAAAGTAATTTTATTGACTTTAATAGCACTCCAAAAGATGACAGTGATGATATTCATGTTGGTGAAGTAAGTCTTGTTGCTCCTGACGGAACTGAATGGTGGTTTAGTACATATTATAAAATTGAAACAAATATAAACCATCAACCTATTCGTGTAATCGGTAAGATGAATGACATCACAAGCCACAAAGAAAAAATGGGCTTATTGCGTGAAAAAGCAGAAAGAGATCACCTTACAAGCCTTTACAACAAAGCCACTACCGAAGCTCTTATCGACAAAACTCTCAGAGAAAATAAAGCCAATGAAAAATTTGCCCTTATGATTATTGATGTTGATAATTTTAAAAGCGTTAATGATAAGCTTGGGCATCTTTTTGGTGATATTGTTCTTGCTCAATTGGCAGAACATCTTTCACAGCAGTTTCGTTCAAACGATATCATAGGTAGAATAGGTGGTGATGAGTTTTTTGTTTTCATCTGCCACATGCCCTCAAGAGAACTTATTATAAAAAAAGCAGAAAATATTTGTGAAGCCTTTAATAAAACTTTCCACGAAGGCAATATCAGTGTTGAAATTTCTGCAAGCATAGGTATTGCACTATGCCCTGAACATGGCAAAGAATTTGAAAGTCTTTATAAAAATGCCGATATTGCACTCTATTCAGCAAAAGAAAAAGGTAAAAATCGTTTTGAATTTTATGAAGGTGGCGAACACACACACTATCAAAGCACAAGAACTGAAATTGAAACCAAAGAATCTGTTGTTACTTCATTTTTATCAAATAGAGTTGAATATATTTTCAGGCTTTTATTTACTTCTGAATATGCTTTCGATGCCCTTAAAACTACTTTAGGCCTTATTCTTGAACACTTTAAATTTTCAAGTGCCTATATTGGTGAACTTGATGACAGTGGGATGTTTTTTATAAATTCTTTTGAATATGACAAAACAGATACAACAAATGCAGAAAAAAATGAAAAGATTTACCACAAAATTTCAATGAAAAATCTACAGTATTTTCGGAGTATTATTACAGAAGGAAGAATTTATGACTCGCGTAAATTTAAAAAATACCCCAAGGAAGTATTAAAATACTTTAAAAGCAGAAATATAAAATCTATGCTTGTTTATCCTATTTTAAAAGATAAAAAGCCTTTGGGATATGTTGTTTTTGAAAACGCCAACACTGAATCACAGCTCAAAAAAAATGAATTTGACGAATTGAGCACAATTTGCAATATTTTGGCAACTTTTTATATAAAAGATTATCTTATCAAGCAAGCAAAAGAAAAAGAAAACCTGCTTGCAGAACTTATCAATAATTTAGACGGTTATTCCTATATTATTGATAAAGACAATTATACCATTCTTTACGAAACCCCTTCACTTGAAAAAACTTTTGGGGGTTCAAACTTAGGTAATATCTGCTATCAAGTCTATACAGGAAGCGATGAACCTTGCAAACATTGCTTTATTCCTTTTCTTACAGATGAAAACCCACAGTATAAACGCCTTAATATGACAGAAGCTTTAGGCATGGGGCAAGCAGTGAAAGCTTCGCTTCATAATTGGACAAGCAATCAAAAAGCTTGCCTTGTAAATTGTGTGGATATTTCTGACTTTTTTTCTGTTAAAAAAGAAAACAAAGACTAATTGACTGTAAACACAATATTTTACAAAACAATCAAAACTAAATTATCTTATTTTTTATAAAGAATTAAAATATGAATATCCTCTAACATTCCTTGACTTTTGTTAAACTTATGATTAAAGTAAATATCATTCATTCAGATTTTATTATTAACCAGTATTAAAAATACAAGGAGATTTATAATGGCTAATCAATTATCAGATTCAACTTTTCAAGCAAGCGTAATTCAAGCAGAACGTCCTGTACTTATTGACTTTTGGGCTCCTTGGTGTGGCCCTTGCCGTGCTATTGCACCAATAATTGATGAATTATCAGAAGAATATAACGGAAAAATTGACATTTATAAAATGAATGTTGACGAAAACACAGCAACTCCTGCAAAATATGCTATCAGAGCAATTCCTACTCTTATGATTTTCAATAAAGGTGAATTACAAGAAACTATTGTAGGCGGTGTTGCAAAAGAACAATTGCAAGAAGCTATCAACAAGGTTTTGGCATAGCTTATGAGCGATACCATTTATGACTCACTCGTTATAGGAGCAGGCCCTGCCGGCTTTACATCAGCTTTATATCTTATTCGAGCAGGATTAAATATTGCACTTATAGAAAAAGCGGCTATAGGCGGGCAAGTTCTTTCTACTGATGAAATTGAAAACTATCCCGGTTTTCCTCGCCCTATTAAGGGCTGGGAATTTGCTGACTTGCTTGATGCTCAACTCATGAAATACATGCCACGCCGCATACAGTCTGACGTTAAAGACATTGAAATGAGCGAAGAAGTTGGTGGCGTGCATACTGTGAATACTTCTCGCGGCCCTCTTAAAGCAAAGACTATTATTATTGCTTCAGGGGCTTCGTATAAGAATTTAGGCATTCCATCAGAAGCTGCTTATGCAGGTAAAGGTGTTTCTTATTGTGCTGTTTGTGACGGAAATTTCTATAAAGGTAAAGATGTTGCCGTTGTTGGTGGCGGAAATTCAGCACTTGAAGAAGCTTTATATCTTTCAAGAATTGTGAAGCATGTCTTCATTATTCACAGAAGAAATGAATTTCGTGCAGCAAAAGTTTATCAAGATAAAGTAAAAGCAGCAGAAAACATAACCATCATCACTCCTAGTGTGCTTGAAGAAATTACAGGCAATAATGGTGTTGAAGAGGTTATCATAAAAAATCTTGAAAGCAACCAAAACCAAAGTATCAGAGTTGATGGTGTATTTTTATTTGTGGGAACAAAAGCCAATGCCGGCTTCCTTCCTGAAAAACTAAACACAAGTGAAGCAAAGTTCATTATCACAGATACTGAAATGAATACAAACATTCCCGGCGTATTTGCTGCCGGCGATATAAGACAAAAAAATTGCAGGCAAGTGGCTAGTGCTGTTGGCGATGGCGCAACCGCTGCAACTGCTGCAATAAGCTATTTGGAGCAATTAAATGCTTAAGAATTTTTCTCGTTTGGCTTGTTTACTTCTTTTACTTAGTCAAATCACAGCATGCGGTCTTATAGATGCAGTCTATCTTCCTCCATCAGAAGACACAGCCAGTGAACTTTTTGATTCGGCAAATATTGCTATGCAAGCTAAGCAATACGTAAAAGCAGAAGAATTATATGGAAAATTGCAAGCTGAATTTCCATTTTCACCCTATGCTTTTGAAGCAGAACTAAACCTTGGCGATGCCTTGTTTATGCAAGAAAAATACCTTGAAGCTGCACATGCTTATAAGGCATTTGAAGAATTGCACCCAAGAAACCAAGCCATACCATATGTCTTATATCAAATTGGTATGTCTTTAAAAAATACAAATGTCTCAGCAGACAGAACAGCAACAGAAGCTCAAGAAGCTATTCTATTCTTTGAAAGGCTTATAGCAAGCTATCCAGCAAGCCCTTATGCCTTGCAAGCACCTGCTGAAATTATTGCATGTAAAGAAATTCTTGCAGAAAGAGAATTGTATATAGCAAGTGTTTTCTGGAATATGGGCAATAGCGGTGCTGCATACAAAAGATATATGTATGTATATGAAAACTTCCCTGAACTTCCTGAAATTCATGCCTTTGCTGAACAACAAGCCAAAGCTTCTTTCCTAAAATATACTGAAGATCTTTCAGAAGAAGAAAGAAGAAAAATTCATGGCTCTTGGCACGATTATTTCAGATGGCTATAATAATATAAAAAAAGGATTAATTATGGATAATTCAAAACAACAAAGTATAGGCTTATCAAAAGCCGGAATTTTTATGCAACAAGTATACACGTGGATGTTTTTTGGACTTTTGTTCACTGCATTCATCGCTTATGTTGTTGCTTCTTCACAAACCTTAATCACTTTAATCACAAACCCAATAGGAATGATTGCTTTGGCAATAGGTATGATTGGCTTAGCTTTTTACCTTCCTTCACGCATGGGCAACCTTTCAGCCACTCAAGCTTCAGGTTTCTTCATGCTTTTTGCAGGGCTAAATGGCGCTCTTTTATCACCCATTCTTCTTGTCTATACAACAAGCTCAATCTTCATGACATTTATTGTTACAGCATGTATGTTTGGAGCACTTGCCCTTTATGGTGTGGTAACAAAACGTGATTTATCAGCAATGGGTTCTTTTCTCTTTATGGGCCTTATCGGTATCATTATTGCTTCTTTAGTGAATATTTTCTTCCAAAGTTCAGCTATGCAATTTGTTATCAACGTGCTTGGCGTTATTATCTTTGCAGGCCTTACAGCCTATGACAACCAAAAAATAAAAGAAATGGGTGAATCTGCACCTTTAGATGACAGCCTTGCTATTCGTCGTGGCTCAATTCTTGGTGCTTTAACTCTTTATCTTGATTTTCTTAACCTCTTTCTTTTCTTATTGCGTTTTATGGGTGTAAGCAGAGATTAATCGGTTAAAATAACAATAAAAACTCAAAGGGGAAATTTAAGCATTATACGTTTAATTTCCCCTTACAAATTTATAGGGTATTATAAAGGAATGCTCAAATGAAACCTACACTTCTTCTTATTTTAGACGGCTTTGGCATAGCCCCTAAAAATGCCGGAAATGCAATCTATCAAGCGAATGCTCCCCTTATCCAAAGACTTTTAGCCCTTCCTGAGCTTGTTGAAATTGAGGCCAGCGGAAGAGCGGTTGGGCTGCCAAAAGGCTTTATTGGCAACTCAGAAGTAGGTCATTTAAATATTGGCGCAGGCTCTGTTGTCTATCAAGATATGACAAAGATTGATGTTGCAATAGAAGATGGCACTTTTTTTGAAAATCCCGTTATCAGCGAACTTTTAAATAATGCAAAAATAAATAATGGTAGGGTGCACTTTTTGGGACTTTTGTCTGACGGTGGTGTGCACAGCCATATCTCTCACCTTTTTGCCCTTCTAAAGATTGCTCAAGAAAAAAATGTTCCGGCATATGTGCATGCTTTTTTAGATGGAAGAGATACTGCCCCTACCTCTGCTAAACATTATATTGAAGAACTAAATTCAAAACTTTTGGAATATAATGCAACACTTGCCACTATTTGCGGCAGATTTTATGCCATGGACAGAGATAACCGTTGGGAAAGAGTTCAAGAAGCTTATGAACTTTTAATAGAAGGCAAAGGTGAAAAAATTTCAAACCCTCTTATAGCACTGGAAAAGGCCTATGAAGATGGCGAACACGACGAATTTATAAAACCAAGATTGCTTGATAAAAATGGTATTATCAAAGACAATGACGCTGTATTCATTTTTAATTTCAGAGCAGACAGAGCAAGAGAAATTGCCTTTGCTTTAAGTGCAAAAAACTTTGATGGCTTTGAAAGAAATAAAGTTATAAAACTTTCTGATATTGCCGGCATGACCCTTTATGACACAAAGCTCAACCTTAATGTTGCTTTTGAAAAAAAGAATATCAAAAATACTATAGGGCAAAAACTGTCTGAAAATCATATTCCACAACTTCATCTTGCTGAAACTGAAAAATACGCACATGTAACTTATTTTTTCAATGGGGGAAGAGAAGAGCCTTTTAATCTAGAAGATCGTATGCTTATCCCCTCCCCTAAAGAGGTGGAAACCTATGACCTAAAGCCTGAAATGTCTGCCCATAAGGTAACAGATAAACTGCTTGATGCTATTTGCTGTGATAAATATAAGTTTATTGTTTGTAACCTTGCTAATCCTGACATGGTAGGCCACACAGGCGTGCTTGAAGCGGCTATCAAGGCTATTGAAGTGGTTGATAATTGTTTAGAAAAAATTCTTTTTGCCGCAAAAGAAAGTGGATGGAAAGTCATTCTCACCTCAGATCATGGAAATGTTGAAGAAATGCTAGATAAAGAAGGTAATCCGCACACAGCTCACACTCTCAATAAAACTCCCTTACTTGTGATTGATAATGATAAGCCCATTGCATTAGACAAGACAAAATTTACCAAATTAGCTGACATAGCACAACTTATTGAAATTGATTGATAAATATCTTTTTACCTAAAAAAACATTCTAAAGCCATGAAACCAAATCTTATTATTCAAATGCAAAGAATTGGCGATCTTATTCTTAGCTTTCCCTTAGCTCTCAAGCTTTTACAAAAAGAGCCGGACACCCCTTTATGGATTGTCGCTGAAGAGCACTTTTACAGTGCCCTGTTGCAATTAGCTCCAAAAGTTGTTTTTATCCCTCCAAATGCAAGTATCCTCTTGAAAACTGAGTTTAAAACTCTCATCAATCTAAGCCACAGAAGGGAAAGTGCCAAGCTTACAGGAAAAATTAAAGCGGAAAAGAAAATTGGCTATTATGAAGAAAATAATGAACTTTTTATCAATGGTTTCTGGCAATTATATAGGGCTTCACTAACAAATAATTCAAGGCACAATCTTTTTCATTGGGCTGATTTAAACTGTCTTGATATTTTATCACAAGCAGATATGGCATCACAACAGTTTGCCCTTCCTAAACCTATAGAAAATAAAGGCAAAATTGGGCTTTTTCTTGGTGCAAGCAGCCCTTATAAAAGACCGGATCCCGATTTTTTTGCTTCACTTGCCATAAAATTTATTCACTTTGGCTATAAACCTGTTTTTCTTGGCGGCAAAAATGAAAGAGAATTAGGTAACTATATCAATAGGCAAACAAAGCTTCACAGCTTGAATTTGGTTGATCACTTCAACCTCAAAGAATTAGTGCTTTTTATGCAAGACCTCGACTTTCTTATTACTTCAGACACAGGCCCTATGCATATAGCCGCTGCATTCTCCGTTCCCACACTCACACTTTCTATGGGGAATGTAAATCCATTTGAAACTTCAGTTGCAAACCCTATGCATTATACTTTGCAAGCTAATATGTCTTGCACTTCTTGCTGGGAATGCACAAGAAATTATCAGTGTAAACAATGCTTTACACCTTCAAAAGTTGCTGTTTTTGCAAAAGCAATTCTTCAAAAAAACCAGATTCCTCAAGTTTCACAACTCAGTTTTTTTCAAACAAGAAGAGAAGATGGTTTGCACAAACTCAAAACAATCTCATCAACACAAACAAAAGAAGAGCAGGCTCGTTTTTATTTCAGCCATTTTTGGCAAGATTATTTTTTGCGCATAAGCCCAAATCATTTTGAAAAGAAAATCTTAGGTATTGATTATTTATCTGAATTTATTCCTTCTTTTATTCCTTATATGCGCAAGGCTCATCTTGAAATTTTTAAAACTCTCAAACAAAATTTAAGAAAAAAAGAAAAGCTATCTAAAAATTATTGGCTTGAACAACCTGTTTATATGAGGCAATTAACAAATTTCATTCAACTCTATCTAGAAAATAATATTTATTCTTTTGAAAGCTATAATAAAGTTTTTTCTTTTTTAGAAGACATGTTAGAATAATCTAATTTTAGATACAATTATCTGGTAACAAATATTAATTTGCTTTTTTAAGCATAGAATATATTTTGTGCTTTAAGTATACTTTTTCAAGCACATGAGCAATATTTGCACTCACCATTTTTACAAAAGACTTTAATTCAGGTGTGATTGCTGTGGGTGTTCGCGAAGCAAAAGACAAAGTTGCAAAAGTTATCTTATCAATTTTTATTGCAATAGTTACATTTGAAATAAATTCAGGTAAGTTTTTAACTTTACCGTATAAAGGCGTAGCTGCCTGCGAAAAACCATCATTGAAAATGCTTTCGTCATTACGTAAAACCCAACCAACCATGCCTGCTTGCACAGAAAATTCAACTGCTTTTTCGTCTTCTAAAACCAATGGAACATTTTCACATTCAACAAGATACACCTCAGATTCTTCCGGCCTTGAAGCAAAAGCAACATACTCAAAACCACTTGCTTCCGAAATAATTTTTAATGAGTCTTTTAAATATTTTCGCCACGAAGAATAATGCTCATTCAAAAGACTTAAAGCTTCAAGAGCATAATAATAAGTTGAAATTTCTAAGGAAAGTGAAGTCATTGCATTCACACTTTGAATTTGAGGGAAAAGCCTTGCAAACAAAGCAAGCATTTTTTGTGTGTCTTCATCAAAAGCATTTTCTTCAAGGCTATCAATCACAACAAGCCCTCCACCGGCTATTGGCGAAGCAAGAAAGGACTTTATTTGTGGTTTTTCATCAGAATAATAATTGATATTAGAAAGAAGAAGTTCTGCACCATCAACCAAAAGTGGGCTTGCATTACGCATAACCCAGCCCACATAACCATCTTTTGAGTCATGTAAAGAATTATCTGAAAGCACCAAATTTGGGCACCAAGAAGCTAACAGCCTGCCCTGCTCTCTATTTTCTGCTTCGGGCATAAAAAGTAAAGCAGCATGTGCGTCAAAAACATTTCCAATAATTGCCAGTAAAGTTTGATATGGGTGCAATTTATTCATAAACTTTCCTATGTTATATATAAATTTTTGTTTTAATCATAAATTTATAAATTTTCTTTAACATTTTTAAAGACTTTTTTATGATTATCAACTTTTTTTATTTTTTGCAAGTCAAAATAATCTTATAAAATTATATAATTTCAATCTTTTAGGAAAGTATCATTTTCTAAAAGATTGCCATTACAAACTTTTTTTATAAAACTTGCAATTTTTATAAATTTAGTATAATATAATCAATATAATAACAAGGAGAAATGTATGTTAGAAGCTCGTAATTGTTTTCTTAGTTCAAAGTATCCTTGCCCTGTGGAAAAAGATGATTATGAACTTGAAAGTATTGAAAACCTTCAAGATATGAAAAATTATCTTGACATTATGCACATACGTGAATGTCTTATAACTCCTTATAATGAGCACAGGAAGAATTATCCACTGATTGACCCGAGGGCTTTACTTCCTTCCTTTGACCAAGATCCTTTTGAATATACTCACTTACCTGGGTTTTCTATGCTTGTGCTTGACCGTGAACTTCATAGTTTTAGTGAGTTTTTTCAATACGATCCACTTTTGCCGGTTTCAGATGTTATTATTGCTTCAGATGGCCCATGCTGCCCCTTAGAAACCCGCGTCTTTTCAGCAAACATGCAAACCTTTCTTGCTCGTTTGCCAAGATATTTACACGAAGAATTTCGCCCTAAATTCAAAAACATTGACACTACTTTAAATGAAAATTACAATAAATTACTCCCCTATTTACTCAAATTAGACAGAGCTCATGTTATGTCAAAAGCAAAAACAGGGCATTATCAACTTTCCGGTATTTTTGCATCATTTCCTTCTGACCTTGATGGAGAGCTTAAACGCTATGGCCTGAGAATTGGAAAATTTATAAGCGGAAACTCAGAACTTTATCTTAGAAATCGGTTATTTACCTTGCAGTTTCTTATGGAACTTTATGGCTTTCCCATTGCATCTGAAAGAAGAACTTCTTCTGCTTTGTTTGCACGCCGTTTGCATAAAGCCGGTGAAAACTTTATTATTAGAGTTTTGGGGCAATCAGATAGAACTATTACAACTATTTGGAATGACAATAAAAACAATAAATATCCCAAAGTTGAAAAAATTGCTTTGGTGAAAATTGAAGATCAAGACAATATTCAAGCTCTTAAAAATTTGAACGCCTTCCTAGACCCTAAACATCATGTTGCAATTGCAAGAGTAACGTATCATCAACACGATTATTCACCAACAAACGTCCGACAAGACAGAGCTTTATCGGTTCTTTCTCAAACAATTATCCACCCGGATTCTGGCATGGATATTCCAGACTTGAATTTCTTGCGTGATACAGCTTCACTGCTTCTTTCATTAAACGATATTTCAAAAGGTGAATATGTAGGAAAAACAATATATAAAAGAACAGAAGTAATTGAAGGCTCTGATAACGAAGAAAAAAGACTTAAAGTTTTTTATGCCTGGCTTTTGAAACATCAAAGGCGAATTATAAGCTATAGCGATGAAACATATGCAAATTTCTTGAAGCTTTTTGACAATTATTTTGACACAATACAAGACATAGATGCCGGAAATAGCCTTTATGTTCTGAAATCAGAACTTCGTTCAAGATTTTATTATATTCAACAAGCCAGAAAACTAAGAGATTTAGAAGACATAGCCCAAAGAAGCCTTAGAAATGTTAATCTTTCATATGAAGCAATGCTTACTGAAGCTGTGAAGGTTCTACGCGAATATAAATTTGATTTGTTTATTTATTTTGAGGATTTACTTACTTCAGCTATCACTCTAACCTCACTTATACTTAATGATCGTTATATTCAACGCACATACATTAAGAAAAAAGAAAGCCAGCTAACAGCAAAAGGCATTGAAATAAAAAGAAAATACGGCCTACTTGTACAATTGCATGACGACTTGAAAAGTATTCAAAAAAGTCAAAAAAGTGAAGAATACCGATAAAGTTAATATATTACAGAATTAACCCCCCAAATACTTATGAACGCATTTTATTTAGAAGAAGATAGTTGGAATAAAAAAACACTTGTTGATGCTGAATTTCGCCATGCATCACAGGTTTTACGCTTAAAAAAGAATGATAATTTTCTTCTTTTTAATGGCGAAGGTAAAGAAGCTGTTTGCAAGATTATTGAAATTCAAAAAAAATCTTTATCTTTTGAAATCATTGAAGAAAAAAAACATCAAAAAGCAAAATCTTCCGTAATTTTGGCTGCAGCATGGACAAAAGCTGCAAGGCGTGGTTTCTTGCTTGAAAAAGTTGTTGAGCTTGAGGCCTCAGAGCTTTGGATTTGGAAATCAGAATACAGTCAATTTCCTTTGCCTGAAGAAAAATCTGCTACTGTGCAATCATGGTTCATGCAGCTTATTGCCGGCCTTAAGCAGTGCCACAATCCTTTTCTTCCAGAACTTAGACTTTTTTCCTCCCAAGAAGAAATGGTTAAACATGCAATTGAGCATGAGCATTTTCATGTGTTAACCACTGATGAAGCCCCAAACACATTGCCATATACTCCAGCTTATCTGAATCAAACAGGAACTACTGTTTTGACTATAGGCCCTGAAGGTGGATTTTCGCCAAAAGAAATTGACTATTTTGCACAAAACAAAGCACAATTCTTCACAATGGGAGATAGGGTTTTACGCTATGAAACTGCCTCTATACTTGCATTAGGACTACATTTTTGGTATAAAACTGCTTCACAGGATAATAAATAAATTATTATCTGTTTCCAGATAAAATCAAATATTATAGAATAACCAATAATGATAACAAACTTACTATATCAAACACCACTTGCAGAAAAAATGCGGCCTCATACTGAAAAAGATTATGTGGGGCAAAGTCATCTAAAAGATAAAATTTCTGCACTTATACAAGCAAAACGTTTGCCTTCACTTTTGCTTTTTGGGCCTCCCGGCTGCGGAAAATCAAGCCTAGCCCTACTTCTTGCCAAGAAGCACAACCTACCTTTTTCACGAATTTCAGCACCTGAGGCAAGTTTAGCAACCTTACGTAAATCACTCAAAACTGGGCACTGCCTTATTTTAGATGAATTGCACAGGTTTTCAAAAGCTCAGCAAGACTTTTTTTTGCCAATTTTAGAAGAAGGCAATATTATATTAATTGCCACTACAACAGAAAACCCTTCTTTTTGCATAACAAAGCAACTTCTTTCAAGGCTGCATTTACTTCGCCTAAACCCTCTTGAAGATGATGACCTGAAAAGTTTGGCTCATAACAGCCTTGCAAAATTAGAAATTCAACTTAAAGATGAAATTATTTCTTTACTTGCTCATCTTGCTTATGGAGATGCAAGGGCTTTACTTAATCTTATTGAATTTGTTTCAGAACTTCCTGAAGAAAAAAGAAATATTGAAGAAATCAAAAAAACCCTGCCTGAAATTATCGCACACCACGATAAGAAAGGCGACAATCATTACGAAAGGATTTCTGCTTTAATTAAATCTATCCGAGGTTCTGACCCTGATGCTGCACTTTATTACCTTGCCTCGCTTCTGGAAGCAGGAGAAGACCCAAGATTTATCTGCCGCAGGCTTATTCTTTCAGCCTCAGAAGATGTTGGCCTTGCTGACCCTCAGGCTTTGCCCTTAGCTGTTGCATGTCAGCAAGCTGTTGAATTTATTGGAATGCCTGAAGGATTTATCCCTCTTGCCGAAACAGTTGTCTATCTTGCACTTGCACCTAAAAGCAACTCAAGCTATGCAGCTTATAAACTTGCTGCTCAAGAAGTTAGAGAAAATGGCATTCAAGCTGTTCCCCTTCATTTGCGTAACCCTGTTACACGCTTGCAAAAGGATTGGGGCTATGGTATTGATTATAAATATCCGCATAACTTTCCACATGCTTATGTAAAACAAGATTACTTGCCTGAAAGTTTAAAAAATAAAAAATTTTATTATCCCAAAGCAGAAGGCAAAGAAGAAGAATTATACAATAAATTTCAAAATATTATAGAAAAGTCTACTAAGGAATCTTAAAGAGAGTATAAACATGAAAATGCCAAGTTTACCTTTAAACTATAAAACAAGCCAAACTAAATTACCTTTATTTACAAGATTATTTCCTACTCTTGTTTTTTACTACACTTTATTACTGATAATTCTTAAAGCAGGGCATGCAGCGAAAAAAGGTAATTATCCAACTGAACGCTGGGTTCAAGATTCTTATGACACAGTGAAAAGTGTTGAAATTGCAGGCGGAAAAGTTGATGTGGACGGCATGGAACATTTTACTGCTACACAAGGCCCTTGTGTGTTTGTGGCAAATCATATGAGCACTTTAGAAACTTTTTGCCTGCCAATTTTTATTCAACCATATAAAGATGTTACCTATATAGTCAAATCAAGCCTTGCAAGTTATCCTGTTTTTGGGCATGTGATGAGAACAAGAAATCCTATCTTACTTGATCGTGTAAATCCTCGTGAAGACTTGGTTAAGTCGCTTTCTGAAGGTCAGAAAATTTTAGAAAGTGGTCGCTCACTCATAATTTTCCCTCAAGGCACACGCAAAGATGTTTTTAACGAGCAAGATTTCAACTCTTTAGGTGTAAAATTAGCAAAAAAAGCAAATGTTCCTGTTGTTCCTATAGCATTAAAAACTGATCTGCTTCAAAAAGGCAAAACATTTAAAAATGCTGTAATCTTTAAAGATTTAGGTGCTGTTGACCTTTCTAAAACAGTATATTTCCACTTTGGTAAAGCCCTTATGATCGAAGGAAACGGCAAAGAAGAACATCAATATTGCCTTGATTTTATTAAAAATAAATTAGATGCTTGGCATGCTGAAGATGCTAGCAGAGCAAAAAAAGCATAAGTATTAAAATGCCAGATAATAACAATATTAGAATACTTGGAATAGATCCGGGTTCAACTGTAATGGGCTGGGGAATTATTGAAGAAAAATCCGGTGTTCTATCTATGGTAAACTGCGGGGCTATAAAGCCAAAATCAAAAGAATTTAATCAAAGACTTGCTTTTATTTATCAGGAATTACAGGCTATTTGTAAAGAATACAAACCGCAAGAAGCCGGCATTGAACAAGTTTTTGTTGCAAAAAATGCAAACTCAGCACTGAAATTAGGGCAAGCAAGAGGAATTGCTATTGCCTGCTGCTTACAGTATCATATTGAAATATTTGACTATGAACCTACAAAAGTAAAGCAAGCCTTAGTTGGCTCCGGCAGGGCAGAAAAAGATCAAGTTGCCTTTATGGTAAAAACTATTTTAAATCAGCATACACTCTCAAAGCCGCTTGATACTACCGATGCTTTAGCCTTGGCCATTTGCCATGCTAATCACAGAAGGTTTCTGTCAAGCAATTTAGGATGTTAGAATATTATAAACACCTAACAACAAGGAATAATATATGAAAGCAATTATTTGGGATGTTGACGGCACTTTATTAAATTCCTCAAAAGGCTTACACGCCACATTTGAATATACTATAGAGAAATTGCAGCTTTCACCGCCGGAAGATAATAATTATGATAGATTCATAGGCCTAAAGCCTCAAAATATTTTTATAGACTATTTTAACGCCAGTGAAGAAGATGCACAAAAAGCTACTGATGTTTTTAGAGAATTTTACAAAACACAAATGCACAATGCAACTTTATATGAAGGAATTATTGAAGTTTTAGCAGAATTTCAAAAGCGTGGCTACAAGCAAGCTGTTGCTACAAATAAAAGAAGAGATCTTGCTATAGAAGTGTGCAAGCGCTTTGATATAGAAAAATACTTTGAAACTATTTGGGGGCCTAACGCTAATGGTGATCAGGACAAAGGCGATCTTATAAAAAAGTGCTTAGATGATATGAAAATAACAAATAAATCAAGAGCCCTTATGATTGGAGATACGTTTATTGACCAAGAGGGTGCACGAATAAATGAAATTTCTTTTCTGCCGGTACATTATGGTTTTGGAAATGTGCCAAGCACACAAAAGATACTACAACCTATCGATATATTGAAATATGTTAAATAATAACTTTAAATTTTCCCCCACGACTTTAGGCTATATTTTTATTTTTATTGCTGCTCTTTGTTGGGGCTTTTTGGGCATTTTAGGAAGTGTTGCCATGACAGCAGGAGTAGGGCCTTTAGAAGTTGCTTTTTGGCGAGCTTTTTTGGGCGGACTTTTCATGCTTATACATGCCTTTATCATCAAAGATGTGTATGTTAGAGCAAAAAAAGATTTTCTGGTTTTTTGCCTTTTTGGGATTTTTTCTATTGCATCTTTATTTATTTCTTATCAATACGCGGTGTTAGATGGCGGCGTTGCCCTTTCTTCGGTTTTACTTTATACTGCACCTGTTTGGGTGGCTTTATTTTCACGTATATTTTTTGGATTACCGCTCAGTAAAATCACGTGCATAGGCATTTTAATTGCACTCGTAGGCGTTGTGTGTATAAGCTTTTCACAAGGAAGTAGTGTGGGTATAGGCAAATCACTCCCAATGTCAGGAATATTTTTTGGACTTTTGTCTGGCTTTTTATATGCAACTCATTATATTGTAACAAAAAAATATCTTACAATTTACACACCTTTTACTTTATACGGCTATGGTTCGCTTGTTGCGGCTGTATGCATTTTTCCACTCATTAAAATAAATTTAAACCTAGAGCTTTCTGTTTGGTTTTCATTACTCGGGATTGCTTTTTTCAGCACCTATATCGCCTTTTGGTCATATTGTGAAGGCATAAAACTGCTATTGCCCACAAAAGCTGCTGTAATTGCAAACCTAGAACCCGTTGTTGCTACTATTGCGGCTTATTTTATCTTTGGTGAAACTTTTTCTTTATGGGGCTGGTTTGGGGCTTTGCTGATTTTATGCACTGTGTTTGTGCTTTTAGCTGAAGATAAAAAAAGAGTGCTTTCATAAACATAAAGAAAACAGATTAACTAAAGCGTGTGAGATTTTATTGTATCACACACGCTTCAGCAAATTTCAAGATAATATTTTAGATATATATTTAGGCAAATAAATTGCGGAATTTATCAATATATCCTTGAATGAAAACAAAAAGAATGATTATCGGCAAAACATATACAAGATAAATTCTTGTTACTTTAGGGAATTTTATGCCAACCCCAGTATCAACTTCTTTGATAAAGTTATCCCAGCCCCATCCATAACGTGTTACACAAAATAATAAGTAGATAAGCGAACCTAAAGGCAACAGATTATTACTTACTATAAAATCTTCTAAGTCAAGAACGCCTGTTCCGGCTCCAAGAGGCTGAAAATCAGCCCAAAGGTTAAAGCCTAAAATACAAGGAATAGAAAGCACAAAGATTAAAATGAAATTCAAGCCTGCAGAAGTTGAGCGCTTTAATCCCCATACATCAACACCATAGGAAATAATATTTTCAAAAACAGCCACCACAGTTGATAAGGCCGCAAAAGACATAAAGGTGAAGAACAAAATTCCCCAAATTTGCCCTGCTGCCATGCTGTTAAAAATATTAGGTAAAGTTACAAATATAAGCCCAGGCCCTTGCCCCGGGTTCACTCCAAAAGCAAAACAAGCAGGGAATATTATACAACCTGCAAGCAAGGCCGCCATTGTGTCAAGCCCTAAGATTGAAAGCCCTTCACCTGTTAGGGAACGATCTTTATCAATATATGAACCAAATATTGCCATAGAGCCAATTCCAACACTCAAAGTGAAAAAAGCTTGTCCCATAGCTGCATATACAGTATTCCACAAACCTTTTTCAGCTATTTTACTAAAATCCGGCATAAGATAGAATTTCAAGCCTTCACTAGCATTTTCAAGAGTGATAGCACGAAAGGCTAAGGCCACCATAATAACGAACATACCGCCCATCATAACTTTTGTAACTCTTTCAACACCGTTTCTAACACCTAAAGCACAAACAGCACAGCCAAAAAAGACGGATAAAAACATCCAAAAAATTTGAGTTTTAGGCTCTGAGGTGAAAGTTCCAAAAAACTGCCCAACCCCTTCAGGTGTAAGTCCGGAAAAGCTTCCTGTAATTGTATGATAAGTATAGGCAAGCATCCAACCACAAATAGTTGTGTAAAACATCATCAAAAGATAGTTGCCCAATATGCCAAAATGGCCATACACATGCCAAAAAGTTCCTTTTGGTTCAAGCTTTTTGAATGAAGCACCAATATTTAATTTTGAGGCACGCCCAACGGATAGTTCCATAATCAGTATAGGTAAGCCAAGTAAAATTAAAAAAGCAAGATATATCAGAACAAAGGCAGCACCACCATAAGCACCTGTAATATAAGGAAAACGCCAAACATTACCAAGCCCGATAGCACAGCCTGCTGAAATAAGTAAAAAACCAAGTCTTGAAGCAAAAACTTCTCTTTGTGCTGCCATAAAATATCTCCTATAAAAGTTTGAAGTTATACTATTATTCTTTTAGACAAGAGTCAAGAATTTGTTTATCTACTTTGATTTATTTATTAAATTATCTTTTTATAAAATCAACTTTTTTAAATAAAAATCACGGCACCCTGCTTTTGCAAAGTGCCGTGAAGTATTTAGATTGTTAGTTTAGCTTATAAGCTAAGATTATAATTTGATGAAGCTGTCTAAGTCAGCAATAACTGCATCAAGGTCAGGATTATCATCACCAACATCTTGCAATGTAATTTTTTGAGTTTTTCCACCAACTGCATAGTCGATTTCAATATCATTACCAACTTTAGATACTTGGAAGCTATTTTGATCCATACTGATGCTTGTAAGATCAATAAAGTCTTCGCCAACTTCAAAGTCAATAATAGTATCTGTTGTATTTGTTTCGATTGTATCAAATACGAAGTAATCTACTGCACCGTCGCTTGCAAACATATAGTCATTGCCTGCACCGCCGTTTATTACATTACCTACACCTGAGATTTCAGTTCCGTCAGCAAGTGTGTGTGTTGAATTGTTATCAGCAGCTCCGCCATAGAGATGATCAGAACCTATTCCACCAAAGAGGACATCATCGCCTGCACCGCCATAGATGAAGTCATCACCTGCACCGCCGAAGAGAACATCATTACCTTCTTCACCATTGATTTTGTCATTGCCTGCACCGCCGAACACAATGTCGTGTCCTTTGCCTGCATTGATGGTTTCAGCATCACGGAAGCCAACAATAACATCGTCTTCGCCTGTGCCTGTAAGAACGTTCGCTGAAGCATCAGTGCTTGGAACGTCAGCTCCTTGAGTGAGGTCGTCAACTTTGCTTTCAATGGCATCGCTTACATCTTGAAGTGTTTCAAACTCACCTTTATCGGCAAGAGTAAGCATTTCATCAACAAAGCTTGCAGTTCTTTCTTCAAGAGTTGTGCCAGCAATATCAACACCTGTAACATTATCTGCTGTATCAATTACTGTTCCTAAAAGTTTCATTGCTTGCACAGCAACTTCTACATCTTCAAAAACTTCATCAAACACAGCAAGGTTATTTACATTAAGGCCATTTTGAGCTGTACCTTTACCAAATATTAATGCATTTAGGAAAGCACTATCTACACTTTCACCATAACCAAGAGCATAAAAGTCGCCATTTGGTCCCATAGCAGCTTGCAAGTCTTTCGCAGAAGCTATAGCTTCATTTTTATTTAATGTTTTGTCTGCCTCATTTCCATCATTGCTATAGCCAGTACCGTCAATAGCAGGAGAGCCTACATTTTGCCATTGTTTACCTGTCCAGACTTGTAAGATTGGTGCATCATTTTCAGATCTACTGTCATCATCAAGTAAGCGGTAAGTGTATCCATCGTGTGTCCATGGTGTACCATTAAAGTCTTGCCCGGAGATGTCAACATTGAATGAAACTCTTACGCTACTTGGGGTTGAGATATCTTGGTGTTCATTTCCAATTCTTGTATAAGTGCCATTTCCGTTATCTGTGGCATTAAACCAACGTGTCCACGCATGATCTGCATGATCGCCACTAAAGAAGCCCGAGTCTTTGACATATTCTTCATACTTCATGATTGTTGTGCCGTCAGAGGCTTTATAGACAGTATAGTAGTCAGTATCGTAACCACCACCATCGCTATAGTCAGGAAGTCGGTCAGTAGTCCTTACATAAACCTTACCATTATACATCACTTGGTCATTCATTACCAAACCAGTATTACTTACTGTTTCTGCTGTTCTAAGTGTTGGAACACCATCAGTAAGTAAGATAGTAACATTTTTACCTGCTGGGTTACCATTTGAATCTTGTTCAAGAGTATTAAACCAACCCTCTGCTGCTGAAATAGCAAGGTCTGTATTTGTTGAACCACCACTATTGTTATTGTTAGGCCAGTTGATTGCATCAAGTGCGCTTTCTAAAGCTTTAGGATTAGTAAAATCAAGAGTTGAGCTATTCATGGTTGTAACACTTACACCACTATCATAGTCGATAAAGCACAGATTGACTTCAACATTACCTTCTCTTAAGTCATCAAGCTTCATACCAATATTTTTCAAGGCAGTTTCAATAGCATTCATTTCGCTACCGCTATAGCTACCGGAACTATCTACAAGAAGAGCAATATTAAGCGGAATTGGAGTTACATTTTGCTCGCTTGTTGTTTCAGTACCTGTAGGTGTATCACCTTGAAGAGCTGTTGCCTCAATAGTGATTGTTGAATCGACAACTGTACCATTACCATCTGTTGCTGTGTAAGTGAAGACAAAGTCTTTATCTACTGCAATATCAGTGGTTACAAAGCTATATGCACCTGTTTCTTGGTTAAGTGTAAATGTGCTACCTGTTGCAACGTTTTGAAGGGTTACAACATCACCATTCACACTTCTTGTCCAACCACTAGGAGTTACTACATCATAAGCATCACTGCTAGCTTTACCGTCAGCACCAAAGTCAACAGAAACTGTACCTGTAATTTGAGGTGCATCTTCTACTATAGTACGCTCTACTTCAGTAGGTGTTGGAACGCTATCATCAGCTGTTACAGTGTGCGAAACTTCATCGCCATCAGAGTCAACAAAAGTCAACTCAGTATCTTTGATAGAATCACTTGTTACAGTCCAAACATCAGAATCAGTTCTGTAAGTAAGTGTTACATCTCCAACAACTATTGTATGCTCATAAACTTCTGGATTATCAGAAACTTTTTCACTGCTATGAGATTTGAAGTTTACAGCAGACTGGTCAGACCATTGATTAAACTCAGGACTTTCAGCTGGATTATTTATCCATGTGCCTTGAGCTTCATCCCACATAGCACCCATTGGACGCCATGTTCCGTCAGCTTCTTGAACAGCATTCGCAGGATACCATTCTTGAGTTGCTTCATTCCACAATATGCTAGGAGGAGTAGTAGCATTATTCTCAAAGAATATTTGTTTAGGCCCGTCAGCACCAAAGTCAACTTCAATTGTTGCTACAACTTTGCCGCTAACCACTGTGCCTTCGGTTTCACCATCACCATTGGCATCACTACGGATAACAGG
>CAYJHJ010000034.1:0-2188 GCA_964370095.1 uncultured Desulfovibrionaceae bacterium
ATAGAGTAAATGATTTTATTGTCTTCTGCCATTATTATACCTATATATGTTGGAAATTAGTTTTTTAGAAAGCATGCCCAATAGTAAATTCAAGACGACCTGAAGTGCGTTTTTCACCATACACGTTTTCACTTAAAGGAAAACCATATGCAAAGCGTAAATCACCCATTGGTGAACGCCAACGAAGTTCTAAACCTGTTGAGAAGTATTGGCGATCAAAGAAGCTTTCATAGGCAGAGTCAGTAGCAACAGCGGCATCAAAGAAAGGCACAAGTTGAAGCCCCAATTCATCTTGGAAAGTCCAAATATATTCAATTGAAGCATAGGCAACTCTGTCAGCACCGATACTTTCGCCTGTTCTTTGGTCAAAAGGTGAAATTTCTTCGTATTCATACCCGCGTATTGAGTTCATGCCACCAATATAGTAGCGTTCAAATGCAGGAACAATTTTAGAAGTGTTTTCAAAAATACCGCCTATTGTTCCTCTTGCATGAAGAACATGGTTTTCAGCTATTTGATAATAACCGCCTAAGCTTAATTCAACTTTGAAGAAGTTATCATCGCCGCCCAAGAAGTCGCCACCGTATTCAAAATCAATAGAAGCTTTTGTTCCTCTTGTGGCAAAGAAGTTTGCATCTGTTGTATCACGAGTGAAACCCATTGAGGCAACACTTGCCCAGTTGTCGCCTTCATAGTCTTTAATACTTGCGGCAGCATCCGGCTGGATATTATAGATATTATAATTTTCTAAACGATAACCCCAGTTTATACTTGTATATTCTCCTAAAGGATAGGCAAAGCTTAAGCGGCCACCAATAGTATCTTTGTCATAATCAAGCCATTCATAGGTTACACCGTATAAGCTTATTCCTACGCCTATATTAGTATTATAAAGTCTTGGGTTCCAAATATGGCCTGTCATATTCATTTCTTTTCCTGAGATGTAGCCATTAAGTCCAACATTATATCCCCTGCCGAAGAGGTTGTTTTGCGAAATACCTGCAGAAACACCAACACCATCATAAGTTGAATAGCCAACACCACCTGTTAATGTTCCTGTGCTTCCCTCAATTACATCAACATTTAAGTCTACCAAAGTGGGATCTTCTGTTGGGATAACATCAATAGTTACGTCTTCAAAATAATCTGTTTTTATAAGACGTTCCCTTGAACGAGCAATGTCTGAGCCGGAGAATTGATCGCCATCAGCCAAACGCATTTCACGCAAGATAACATTATCTCTTGTTTCATAGTTACCTGAAACGTCAACCCTGTTGATATGAACTTTAGAACCGGGTTGTATATGGAAATTGATATTGATTATACTGTTTTCATGATCTAAATTGTCTTGCGGAATAATTTGAGTGAAAGCATAGCCTTGATCATTGTAATAGGTTGTGAGATTACGTATATCATCTTGCATGGTATTTAATGAAAAATATGTGTTTTCTTCTTTCCATTCATCAAGTTGTGCAATTTCATAAAATACGCTTGGATCTGCAATAAGTTCACCGCTAAAGGAGATGTTTCCTAAAGCATAGCGACTGCCTTCTTGGATAGTATAAGTGATAATAATGCCTGTATCACTATAAGTAACTTCAGGTGTTCCAACTTGAGCATTGATATAACCTTCATTTACAGCAAAAGCAGCAATGGTTTGTGCATCACGTTCTAAATCTTCTTCTTTCAAAACACCTGTTCCTGTAATAAATGATAAGAAGCCGCGTTTTTTTAAAGATAAATATTTTTCTAATTCATCTTTGTCTAAGCTATTTAAACCATTAAATACTATTTCTTCAATATATAGTTTATTACCTTCATCAACATTGAAAGCAAGGGCTGCTGTTCCGTTTGCTCTGCTTATAACTTCATAACTTACTTTTGCATTATAATAGCCTTTAGATCTATAAAGTTCTGTAACTCTTTGTATATCATCAACAAGAATTTTATCGTTTAAAACTGAACCTGTTCGTGAAGTCATAGTTTCTAAAATAGTTGAAAGAGATACTGCACTTGAACCATCAACAACAACTTCATCAATACGTGGACGTTCTTTTACTGTGATAAGAAGAACATGTTCGCCGTCTTGGTCAATCATTTCAGCTTGAACATCATCAAAATAGCCTGTATCCCAAATTTTACGAACATCATTGTTAAGATCTTCACTTGTAGGCACATCACCTCTTGT
>CAYJHJ010000034.1:2198-19723 GCA_964370095.1 uncultured Desulfovibrionaceae bacterium
TAAGATCCATACGTGAAATTACAACTTCAGGATCTAAAGCTCTTGTACCTTCCACCAAAATATCACTGATGCCGCCATAAACAATAGGTGCTATATCAGCAGTTTGTGTGGTTTGAAGGGCAACTTCATTAGCAATGGATTGTGCAGAAGTAGTTGCAGGCAATTCTAGTTGAATAATTTTACTTTTTCCTGCTATATTTGTATAGCTAATATTTACAGAAAAAGTATTACCGATTTGTGAAATGTTACCATAAAGAATTGCACCTGAATTGTTAGTGCTTGCCAATGCTTGAGCACTTTGCGATGTTCTTGGTGTTGTTGAAGTCTTTTTTACTGTATAGCCTCTATTTTGAAGATGGCTAGTAAGTTCGTTTTCAAAGCTTGTTTTCACTTGATTAAATGCATCGCTCACATTTACAGCAATAGGTGTAAGTAAGATTGTGCTTTCATTTGCAAAAGATTTGGTAATTGAGGCATTCCCTAAAAAAATTACTGCAAAAATAAAAGTGATAATCTTGCAATAGAAATTAGACTTCATATAATTCTCCTGATTTTAATTCGTACCTATGCTCCATTTTAGAAGCTAATATTGTATTATGTGTAACCATGATAAGTGCTATTTTCTTATCATAATTTAATTTTAAAAGCAAATCAACAATTTGATTACCGCTTTTTTCGTCAAGGTTGCCGGTGGGTTCATCAGCCAATAAAACTTTGGGGTTGAGCAATAAAGCTCTTGCAATGCCGGCTCTTTGCCTTTCGCCGCCTGATAAAGTTGGGGCTTTATGATTGAAGCGATGCTCTAAGCCCACTTGAAAAAGGGCCTCTTTTGCAAGCTCTAAAGCTTTTTTTTCAGACATTCCTGAAATTAAAGCTTGCATGGCAACATTTTCAAGAGTTGTAAATTCCGGCAACAAGTGATGAAATTGAAAGATAAAACCTAATTCTTTATTCCTGAAAAAAGCTTTTTCTTTTGGGGAAAGTTTTAGCAAATCTTTTCCTCTAAAAAAAAGGTTGCCGCCGGTAGGGTGGTCTAATGTGCCCATAATGTGAAGCAGAGTCGATTTGCCTGAACCTGAAGAGCCTAATAAAGCAATGCTTTGCCCTTCATGCAATTCTAAATTGATATCTTTAAGTATAGTCAATTCTTCGCTGTGAGTGGGGATTATTTTTGAAAGGTTTTCAATTTTATAAAGAATTTTTTCCATATCTTTGTTCCTACTCATACCTTAATGCTTTAGTAGGTTCAAGCTTGGCGGCCTGATTTGCCGGATAGATAGTTGCCAAGAAGGAGAGCAAAAGTGCTGAACAAACAATAAGCAAAACATCATAGGGTAAAACAAGTACAGGCAAAGTATCAGTGGGATAAACTCCTTTAGGCAGTTCAATAATTTCATAATTTTTGAGTATATAACAAATAAAAAGCCCCAAACTTGTGCCTAAAGCAACGCCAAAAAAGCCTATAATTGTGCCTTGAAGCATAAATATTTTGCGTATGCTTTGGCGAGTAGCACCCATGCTCATAAGAATAGCAATATCTTTTGTTTTTTCCATAACCAGCATAACAAGGGCAATAACAATAGAAAAAGATGCAACTAAAACTATCATGATAAGCACAAGATACATTCCGATTTTTTCAAGTTCAAGAGCCGCAAAAAGATTTGCGTTCATGCTTGTCCAATCCCTTAAATAAAAAGAAGCAGGAAATTTTTCAGCAATTTCAGCTGCAATTTCGGGTGCTTTGTATGGGTCTTTTACTAATATTTCAACGCCTGAAATACGACCTCGTGGAATTCCTAAAAGGTCTTGCCCTGCGTTTAAGCTTAAATAAGCTAAAGAAGAGTCATATTCAAACATTCCTGATTTAAAAATACCCACAACTTTAAATGGTGTGAGCTTAGGGGTGAAGCCTGTTGCAGTGGCTTGCCCTGATGGGGAAAGAAGGTTTACTCTTGAACCTATATCAAGTCTAAGCATTTCAGCAAGTTCAGCGCCGATAATAATTCCTTGCGTTTTGCCTTCTTCCTGAATTAGGTCAGAAATATTTCCTTTTTCTAAATTTTTTAAGATACTAATGGGTTCTTCGGTTTCGCTTGGGTCAACCCCACGCAAAATAAGCCCTTTTACACCATTTGTGGAAGAAAGCATAACCTCTGAATAAAGAAAAGGGTGGCTTGCCTTCACTTCTTCAACTTCTTTTAAAGTTTCTAAAATCGGCTCAACATTATCAAATAAAGAAATGTTTTGCGATAAAAGCATGATATGCGCGTTTGCACCAAGAACTTTTTCTCTTATGTCATTTGAAAAGCCTGCATATACGCTCATAGTAACAATCAGCGCAGCAACTCCAATGCCAACACTTAAAATAGACATAACTGAGATAATTGAAATAAAAGCTTGGCTTGCTTTTGCAAATAGATAGCGTGTTGCTATGCGAAGAGGAAAGTTCATTTTTGGTTCTCGTAGAATCCGGCTAAGCTTCAGGCTTTAATAGAGGGAAGAGAATAACTTCACGTATGCTTGGTGAATCCGTCAAGAGCATAACAAGGCGATCAATCCCGATACCACAGCCAGCCGCAGGAGGCATGCCATATTCTAAAGCTCTTAGATAGTCTTCATCAAGTGGATGTGCTTCATGGTCGCCTTCATTTTTTGCTTGCATTTGCTCTTCAAATCTAAGGCGCTGATCAACAGGATCGTTTAATTCAGAAAAAGCATTACCCATTTCTCTTCCTGTGATGAAAAGTTCAAAGCGGTCAGCAATTTCTGGCCTTTCATCATTTCTTCTTGAAAGAGGTGAAATTTCAATAGGGTAATCATAGATAAAAGTTGGCTGAATAAGCTTATGCTCAACATCAATATCAAAAACTTTTGCGTGTAATTTGCCTAAGGATTCTGATTCAGAAGCTTTTTCGCCGCGTTCACGTATATAATTTCGTATTTTTTCTTTGTCAGCTAAAAATTCTTCGCTATGCCCTCCAAAATGTTTGAGGGAATCATAGAAAGTCATGCGAGTCCAAGTGCCTACTGCAAGGCTGATTTCATGTTCTTGATACTGTATTGTTGTTGTATTACATACTTCTAAAGCAATATGTTGGTATAATTCTTCAATTAAATCCATCAAGTCTTCAAAGGTTGCATAAGCCCAATAGAATTCGCACATTGTGAATTCAGGGTTATGGCGAGTGGAAACACCTTCATTTCTAAAGTTTCTGTTGATTTCAAAAACTTTTTCAAAGCCGCCCACTAGCATACGTTTGAGAAATAATTCCGGTGCGATACGCATAAAAAGCGGAATGTCAAAAGCATTGTGATGTGTTTCAAAAGGCCTTGCAGTAGCACCGCCTGCAATAGATTGAAGCATAGGAGTTTCCACTTCAATAAAGCCATATTGTTCCATAAAAGACCTGAATTCTCGAACAATCTTTGAGCGTTTGCGGAAAATATCTCTTGTTTTAGCATTAACAATTAAGTCAACATAGCGTTGACGATAACGCATTTCAGTGTCTGTAAGCCCTGAATGTTTTTCAGGCAAGGGACGAAAAGATTTTGTAAGAAGTTGAATGTTTTTGCACAATAAAGTAAGCTCACCGGTTTTGGTTCGGAAAAGTGTGCCTTCAACCCCAAGAATATCGCCTATATCAAGTTTTTTGAATACAGCAAAAACTTCTTCATCGATTTTTTCTTTGTCTGCATAGCATTGAAGTTTGCCTGATTTATCTTGAATGTGAAAGAAGATAACTTTACCAAAAGAACGATGACTTACCATACGGCCTGCTAATGTGAAACTTTCGTCAATGTCATTAAGTTCTTCGGCGCTTAAAGCTTCAAACTCTGCGTGAATAAAAGCAGCATCATCTTGCTTCTTGAAATTATTGGGGAAAAGCGGAATTCCCTTATCAAGAAGGTCGCATGATTTACTTACTGAGTTTTTGATAACTTCATTAAGTTCGTTATTTTTTGCAAGGTTTTGCAAAAGAGGTTGAAAATATTCAACATGCTTTGATTTTGATGCCAATTTTATAGCTTTCACTGTTTTTGCTTCTTTTTGACTCACAAGTATTGTCTCCATACCATAATGGTTTTATGCTGTAAACACAATAAATAAAACTATTTTAAAGAATAGTCAACAAACATTTTTTTGTATTTATATAATTTATTTTTTGTTTTTTTAAATGAATTACAAACAGTTATCTAATTAAATCGATAAAAGAAGAAATTATTTAAGAATTAATTCATAAGAAAAATACTTTTACTTTTTTTCAAGAATATTATAGTATGTTTTGAATGTTTTAACTTACTTTCAAACTTTATATAAAATTTAAAGACATGAGCTAATAAAAAACTCAAATAATATTAAAAGAGCTTTTATGAAAACTATACAAAGCGACACAAAATCTTATAAATCATTCATTGAAAATCTTTCATTGTTAAATAAAGGCAAGGTTTTAGTTGTTGGCGATCTTATGCTAGATACATATTTAATAGGCGATTCAACAAGAATATCTCCCGAAGCGCCTGTGCCTGTGGTAAAAATTGAAGAAACCAAACAGGTTTTGGGGGGTGCCGGAAATGTTGCAAGAGCTATAACTGCTTTGGGCGGAATGGCAACAATTATTGGGGTTGTGGGTGAGGATTTGCAAGCTAGTCAAATGAAAGATCTTTTTATAAAAGACGGTGTAAAAAGCCATCTTGTTTCCTCATCTTTAAGGCAAACCACAATTAAAACTCGTGTCCTTGCACGTGGCCAACAAATGCTTCGCATGGATACAGAAACAAGTTTTGCTTTAAACAGCACTGAACATAAAGAAGTTTATAAACTATTGGAAGAAGAGCTTGGGCGACATGATGTTATAATTGTTTCGGATTATGCAAAGGGCTTTGTAACCGAAGAGCTAACAAATTTTCTTCGCAAATATAAAGAAAAGAATAGAAACATTAAAATTTTTGCCGATCCAAAGCCAGAAAACAAATTTTTATATAAAGATTTTTTCCTTTTAACTCCAAATTTAAAAGAAAGTGCGGAACTAAGCCATAAAAAACTTGATTCACTTGAAGCTGTTGAAAAAGCAGGCAAAGAACTACGCAAAGAATTGAATTTGGATTTTCTTTTGACAACTTTAGGGGCTGAGGGAATGGCATTGTTTTCTAAAAATGAAGAAGTTTTACATTTTCCCACAAGTGCACAGCAGGTTTTTGATGTAACCGGTGCAGGCGATACTGTTATCGCAAGTTTGGCTTTAGGAGTTTCTGTAGGTTTATCTGAAAAAGAAGCGTGCATGCTTGCAAACTGTGCAGCAGGAGTTGTGGTTGGAAAAGTTGGCTCTGCAACAGTAAATCAAGAGGAGATTATTGCTGTTTTTTGCAGCGAATAATCAGTCAGCCACAATACGCTCAAAATTTTAAGTTTTATAAATATTCAAGGAGAGTTATGAGCACAAGCGAAAAAAGCAAAGAAAGTAATGAACTTGGGCAAAATCTTGATGAGAAATTTGAAATTGAAGAAAAAACTTCATTTGATGAAGAAATTGAATTAGTTTCTGAAAATGAAAATAATATAAATAAAAATGCTGAAAATCTTGAAGCCGAAGAAATTATAATCGAAGAAAATGAAGAAGTTGATTCTATTGAAACTGCTATAGAAGAAGTGGAAGCTGAAACTAAGCAAGAAATTATTCCAGCAAATAAGAAAATTGGAAAGCCTAAAATTATAAAAGAAATTCTGCCAAATACTGCCGAATCATACTCTTTTAGCTCTTATTTTTTCTCTTTTTTTATTGCGATTGCTTTATCAGTCTTTTTTTCCTTGCCATATTTTGTAAGCCTTTTTGAAGAAACAAGCTTTTTGTATCTTTTTGAAATGCAATTTATGGAAGCATTAAACTATATGAACCCTGATGGCGAATATGCAAGTGAAATGAAAGTACAATTTGCTTTTTCAAAACTTTACTTGCTTTCTTTTATTCCGGGTTTGTCTTACCTTGTGCCTATTTTAGATAAAGGGCAATATCTTCTAATGTATCCTTTGCCATTTTCCTTTATGGCACTTGTGGATTATCTGCCATACACTTCATATTCTATGCTTTTGCCAGTAGGAACAGCAATCTCACAAATTTTATTTGTATGCACAATTTTCTTATGTGGCATAACAATGCGTCTTTCAAGTAGAGCAAGCCTTGGAGCAGTGTGTATTTCTTTGATTTCGTTGTATTTGTATGCACTTTTTACTTACAAAAGTCTGCTTTTTATAGATTTGCTTTTTGCTTCATTCTGTAATCTTTCTTTATTGTTTTTTTATAAGGCATGGATAAAAAGAAGTTCATTTTTCTTTCTTCTTTTTGCTTTTTTCTTTATGGCTTTGGCTTTTTTGACGAAAGGAAGTTTGGCAATTTTATTGCCTTTATGCGTAAGCATTACTTTTTTAATACTGCACGGAAACTTTAGAAGAATAAACGATAAAGATGGTATAGCGGGGCTTTTTCTCTTTTTATTTATACTTCTGATTTGGTTTGCAGTTATTTATGGAAGCGGAAAAACAAAATACTTTATTGAACTTTTTGCTTTGGGTGATTTTAGTTCTGTAAAATTTGAATTTTCAGAAATTTTTGCTAAAATTAAAAATATTTTTTCTTTGCATAGTATTCATCTGTATCTTTCAATTTTTTGTATTATTTTTCTTTTCTTTTTGCCTATTCCTATTTTCTCTGAGTGGAAAGGCTATTTTAAGAATCTGATTATAAAATTTAAATTGGGAAGGGCTTCAAATCTTTCGTTTATAGAAAATAATGCGATTGAAAAAACAAATGATCCACAAATTATTCAAGACTCAAAAGAAAGATTTGCCGAATATGTGCAGGCAAGTGCAATGATGTTTTATTACTGTGTTTTGATAGTGGGTTTATGCCTGTTTATTATCAAGGATAGTTCAGACTTTACACCAATTATTATCCTTATGCCTTCAGTTTCTTTATTGCTTTCAAAAAGCTTTATGAAATTTAAGCCCAAAACAGTGAAGGCTTATACAATTTATTGGGCAGTATTACTTTTATTGGCAGGTTTTTTACTGCTTCCTTCAATGGCAATGGCTTATATAAGGCAGTATTTTCCTACAATAGTTGAATCTGTGCCGGAATTGATAATTGCCCTCTATACTATAGCCCCAACATTAAGTTTTGTTGGAATTGGCTTTATTATCTTTGCCCTTGTACTATTTTTTATGCAAAAGAATTATCCTCAAAGGGTTTTGCATGTTTTTACAACGCTTTCTTGTGCAATGGCTTTTCTTGCTTATTTTACGGTAATACCATCTGTTAGTGTATATATGGCAGACAATGAACTGCCTATGCCAAAACAAAATGATAGTGAAATAATAACTCCGTATCAAGATCTTCTTGATACACCTATTCCCTATGAACCCTATATTGACGAAAACGCCAGCGATTTGTCGCTTTAAGAAAGGAAAAATCTATGTCAGAAAATGTTCTTATGCTTATAATGCTTGCAGTGTCCTATTTTTTAGGCTCAATTCCATCAGGAGTTGTTATTGCAAAATGGGCAAAAGGGATTGACCCAAGAACAGCAGGATCAAACAATCCCGGTACAACAAATGTAGCAAGACTTTGTGGATTTAAATATGGCGTTCTTACTTTGGTGTGCGATATTTTAAAGGGCTTTTTACCTGTGTTTGTATCAACTTATCTTTTTGATAATACATACTTTCTCTCCTTGATCGCACTTATGGCAATTTTTGGGCACCTTAAATCCTTTTTTCTTAATTTTGATGGAGGTAAAGGGGTTGCAACTTTGGTTGGGGTTTTACTTCCTTTGATTTTTCTTCCTCTTTTATGTGCCGTGCTTTTATGTGTTTTTGTAATATGGCGTTCTGAATATGTTTCTTTAGGGGCTTTAACCATGGCAAGCACTCTTCCTATCTTTTGTTTGCTTTTGGGTGAGTTTGCTTATATTCCGCTTGCACTAGCAATTTTTCTTATTATTTTTTGGACGCATAGGCAAAACATAATGCGCTTGGCCAAGAATGAAGAAAGTGTGTGGCGTAAAAAGAAGTTTGATGAAAACAAAGCCTAAGATCATAAAAATAATAAAGGAAAATATATGCCGACAATATTAATAGTAGATGACGATCATGCCCATCGCTTTATGCTTCAAACTTTAATTTCAGGTTGGGGCTATCAAACCAAAGAAGCTGATGACGGTAAAGTTGCCATTGAAATGGTGAAAAAAGAAAGTTTCGATCTTGTGCTTAGTGATGTTAGAATGGCTGAAGTTGACGGGATTACAGCTTTGAGAGAGATTAAGGCCTTTAATCCTGCAATTCCGGTTATTATTATGACGGCTTGGTCAACAGTAGATAAAGCAATGCAGGCATTGCAAGAAGGTGCATCTGAATATCTAACGAAACCTTTAGATTTTGATGTGCTTCGTTTTGCTTTAGAAAAATTGATATCTTCACACAAAGAAATAGATAAAGAACATAATGAGAGTGAAATTGTGCTTGGTAAAAGTACTGCTATGCAGGAGCTTTCACAAATGATCTCACTTGTTGCCCCAACAGAGGCTACTATTCTTATCACCGGGGAATCGGGCACGGGTAAAGAAGTTGTTGCACGCACAATCCAAAACCACAGCACAAGAAAAAATAATCCTTTTATTACAGTAAATTGTGCGGCTTTGCCTGAAAATCTTTTAGAATCTGAACTTTTTGGGCATGAAAAAGGTGCTTTTACAGGTGCAGATAAAGCAAGGGATGGAAAATTTCTTCAAGCACACACAGGCACTTTATTTCTAGATGAAATCGGCGAAATGCCTTTAAGTCTTCAAGCAAAACTTCTTAGATTTTTGCAAGAAGGTGAAGTGCAAAGGCTTGGTTCAGATAAAATAATTCATACTGATGTTCGTGTGATTGCTGCAACAAACAGGGATTTAGCAAAAGAGGTGCAAGAAAATAAATTTCGTGAAGATTTATATTATAGGCTGAATGTCATTTCTTTACATATTCCTCCTTTAAAAGAAAGAAGAGATGACATACCTTACCTTGCTGAAATGTTTCTTAAAAAGTTTTCAAAGTCAAACAGAAAGCAAATTCATGGCTTCACGGCACAAGCTATGCACGTTTTATTAAAATATTCATGGAAAGGAAATATACGTGAGTTAGAAAATGCTATTGAAAGAGCAGTAATCCTCAATCTTGGTGAAATGCTGCAAGTCAAAGCTCTTCCACTTGCTTTGCAACAATTTTTGGAAGAAGAAAATCTGCAAGTTAAAGAAAAGCAAGCACTTTCACTTGACGACATGGAAAAAGAATTGATTATAAAAACCTTGCAAGAAACCAATGATAATAAAAGTGAAACTGCAAGAAGGCTTGGCATTACAAGGGCAACTCTGCATAATAAGTTGAAAAAATATTTGGGTGAAGATGAGGCTTAGAATGTATTGCTAATATATTTCTATTTTTTAAAAGAATAAGGCTGAGAAATTTTTATTTTACTCAGCCTTTTATTTTTGGGAATAAAGCTTATAAAGCTTTAATGAGTTCCTTTAATTCGTTAAATGCAGCTTGAACTCCATCAACTTTCGTGCCACCTGCCTGTGCTTGATCGGGGCGGCCGCCACCTGAACCTTCAATATGCACAGCAATTTTTTTAATAATATCAGGTGCGTTTACTTTTGAATGTAAATCTTTTGAAACATAAACAATCATTTGTGCTTTTCCTTCAACAATACTTGTAAGGCAGGCAATGCCGGAAGGAAGTTTTGATTTAACATCATCCATCATTTCACGAAGAAGTTTGACCGGAATTTCATTTAGAACATTGCTGACAAGTTTAATACCATTGATTTCTTCAATGCTTTCAGATGTTCCGTTTTGCGAACTTTGGCTTCCTCCACTTTGAGCAGATGCAATTTTTGCTTTTTCCAAATCTTTTTTGAGATTTTTAATATCTGCTTGTAAAGCTTGAATACGCGGCACAACTTCACTTGATTTCACTTTTAGTGCTTGGGCAATATGAGCAAGCTCTTGCCTTTCTTGTTGCACGTGGATGAGTGCATTAAATCCTGTAAGTGCTTCAATTCTGCGTATACCTGCTGCAATGCCTGATTCTGAAAGAAGAACAAATGAACCTATTTGCCCGCTTGCTTTTAAATGTGTGCCGCCACAAAGCTCAACACTGTCTTTATCACCAATATTTACAACACGAACGATATCGCCGTATTTTTCACCAAACAAGCCTATAGCACCGTATTCATTAGCTTCTTTTGGGCTCATTTCATGTGTTTCAATTGTGCCGTTTGCTAAGATGATACGGTTTACTTCATTCTCAACAGCTTTCAATTCCTCTTGTGTCATACCTGTGATATGTGTGAAGTCAAAACGCAATCTTTCTGCTGTAACTAAAGAACCTTTTTGTTGAACGTGTGTTCCTAAAACTGTGCGAAGTGCTGAATGTAAAATATGTGTTGCAGTGTGATTTCTTGCTGTAGCAATGCGAACACTTTCGGTTACCTGCATATCAACTTCTTGATCAGCATAAATTGTGCCTGCTTCAACTTTAATAATGTGTGCAAAGCAGTCAGGCAAAGGTTTTTGCGTGTCAAGCACAAAAGCTTTGCCTTGCGGGGCAGAAATTATGCCTTGATCGCCAATTTGCCCGCCTGATTCACCATAAAACGGCGTTTGATTTGTAAGAATATAACCTTGCTCATTCTCTTCAAGCTTGTCTACGCTTATTCCATCGCTGTCAAGTAAAGCAACAATTCTTGCTTTTGCTTCAAGGCAATCATAACCAATAAAGGAAGTGATAAGCCCATCATCAATAAATTTCTTGAAAATATCGCCAGCATTTGCCCCGTCAGAACCAAGCAAGCCTTTTCCTTTTTGCGCATTGCGTGAACGATTTTTTTGCTCAAGCATACAGGCTTCATAAGAAGCAGTATCTATAAAAAAGCCGCGTTTTCTTGAAATATCATCAACAATATCAAGGGGGAAACCATAAGTGTCATAAAGCGTGAAAGCAATTTGCCCGCTTATGGTATCTTTATTATCTTTTGAAAGCTTTTCAAATTCCTCGTCAAGCATCACAAGGCCTTGGTTCAAGGTTTTTGCAAAGCGTTCTTCTTCTTCTTTCACAACACGAGAAATGAAATCCTTTGAATTGAGAAGTTCAGGATAAACATCTCCCATAACATCGCATACTTTTGTTGTAACTTTATATAAAAATGCTTCTTCAACATTAATAAGAGTTGCAAAGCGTAAAGCACGGCGCAAAAGTCTTCTCAAAACGTATGAGCGGCCTTCATTGCCTGGCAAAACACCATCTGCAATCAAAAAGGCGGCTGAGCGTGAATGGTCTGCAATAACGCGAAGAGCTGTGTCAATATCATTAGTATCAGGGTCGCTGAAAGAATAAGTTACACTTGCTAATTGTGCTGAATATTGAATGATTTCTTGAAAAAGATCACAGTCAAAGTTTGAGCGTTTGCCTTGAGAAACAGCTGCCATACGCTCTAAGCCCATGCCTGTATCAATAGAAGGCTTTGGAAGATTTTCACGGCCATTTTCTGTTTGGTTGAATTGCATGAATACAAGATTCCAAATTTCTAAAAACCTGTCGCAATCGCAAGACCCTATGCCACAATCAGGGCCACACTTCATGTCTTCGCCTTGATCGACAAAGATTTCAGAACAAGGCCCACAAGGCCCTGTTTCGCCCATGCTCCAAAAGTTATCTTTTGCACCTATGCGGAAAATTCTTTCTTTTTGAACTTTAGCCACTTCTTCCCAAAGTTTTGCAGCTTCATCATCTTCTTCAAAAACAGTTACATAGAGTTTTTCTTTGGGTAATTCCAAAACATCTGTTATAAATTCCCATGCAAATTTTATTGCATCTTGTTTAAAGTAGTCGCCAAAAGAAAAATTACCGAGCATTTCAAAAAAAGTGTGGTGCCTTGCTGTTCTGCCCACATTTTCAAGATCATTGTGCTTTCCGCTTACACGCAAGCATTTTTGTGAAGTGGTGGCTCTTTTATATGAGCGTGTTTCTTCACCTTGAAAAAGTTTTTTGAATGGCACCATTCCGGCATTTGTAAAGAGCAAGGTTGCATCATCACGAGGAATAAGAGGGGCAGAGTCAACAATAGTGTGCCCTTGTTTGTTAAAATATTCCAAAAATAAGGAACGGATTTCTTTTGCTGAATAACTTTTCATAATTTTTCTCAAACTTTTATTAATTTAGTTATAAAATTTGTGCGATAATAAGGGAAAAGAGATGTATGGTCAACTTAAATTACAAGGCCTAAAATAAAAATTCAGATACAATGAGGCTATAAAGAAAATAAAAAAACCTATACTCCTCCAGTTTTTTAGAAGAATATAGGTTTTAAATTCTATAAAATTATCTTAGTTTTCGTATTTTGCAGCTTTAAGAATTGCATTGACTATATGAGATTTAGCGGCATTTTTTTCCAAATAGTTAACGCCTTTTATTGTAATTCCTTTTGGTGAGCACACTTGCTGTTTTAAATCATAGAAAGATAAAGGAGTTCTTGCAGCCAAAGAAATTGTGCCTGCAAAGGTTTGAACAGTAACTTTTCTTGCATCTTTATGGCTAAAGCCCATGGTAACAGCGGCTTCATAGAAAGCTTCCATAATGTGGAAAATAAAGCCGGGCCCACTTCCTACTAATCCTGAAAAAGCATCGATTTTATCTTCGGGTAAGATATAAATTTCACCAACAAGGTCAAAAAGTTCTGCAATCTCTTTTTTTGCTTCTTCGGGAAGCTTGGGGTCATCAAAGCAAAGTGCAAACACGCCTTTGCCAACAGCTGCGGGTAAGTTTGGCATGGTGCGAACCACAGGGCATTTTCCGCGTGAATCTTTTTTCATGCTGTGTATTTCAACTCCGGCAGCAATTGAAAGTAAAATTTTATCTGAAGAAAGGTAATCTACCATGCCTTCAATGATTCCTGAAATGCGATGTGGCTTTGCTGCAAGTATGATTAAATCTGATTTTTTTACAAGCTCTTCAATTTCTGTATAATATTTTTCAGGAACAATTTCTTTGTGTGGGTTATAAGCATAAATTGTTTTGCCATGACTTGCAAGCCCTGTTGCAATGGCACTGCCCATTTTTCCATAACCAACTATTCCGATATTTTGTATAGCCATTTCAATCTCCTAAAAAAATTTTAAAATTATTTATTGTCTTCATCTCTTTGTTTAAAAATTTTTTTTATAAATTCAAATAAATTTTGTTCTTTGAATAAATATCCTTTCATTCCGGCATTTTCACCTGCTTGAACATCACGTATATGATCGCCAATAATAAAAGAGTTTTCTAAATCTATATTGTGTTTTTCAGCCAAAGCCAAAATCATTCCCGGAAGTGGCTTTCTGCAATCACAATTTTTTCTATATTCTTCAATAATTCCTTCAGGGTGATGAGGGCAGAAGGAGAAATCATCAATAACAATTCCTTCTTGAGCCAGTTCATTTTCTATATGTTTGTGCAAAATGCGCACGTCTTCTTCTTTATATAAGCCCCTTGCAACTCCTGATTGATTGGTTACAATATAAATATTATAATTCTTTTCTTTGCAAAGTGCAATGGCTTTTTTTGCTCCATCTACCCAAAAAAAATCTTGAAATTTATGTATATAGCCTAAGTCGTGATTAAGAACGCCATCCCTATCAAAAAAAACTGCTTTTTGTTTATTCATATTAACTTCTTATAAGATATTCAGAGCTTGCAACATATTTTGTTGTAGTTAATTCCTTTATGCCCATAACTCCGTAAGAATGAAGTTTTGAAGTGCAAATTCCAATTTCAGCCCCAAGCCCTAATTGTCCGCCGTCATTAAAACGAGTGGAGGCATTGACAAGCACCAAGGAAGCATCAACATCTTTTTGGAAATTTCTTGCCATATCAAGGTTTTGTGTGCAGATGCATTCAGTGTGATTTGAGCCGTATAAAGAAATATGCTCTAATGCTTCTTCATAATTGTCAACTATGCGGATGGCAAGTGTAAGGTTATGAAATTCTTGGCCAAAATCTCCTTGCTGTGCTTTGATTGTTTTTGCTGAAGAAAGTTTTAATGCTTCCACGAGAGTGAGTGAGCGTGCACATAAACGCATTTCAACACCTTCTTTTTCAAGTGCCGGCACAATTAATTTCAGAAATTCTTGAGCAATACTTTCTTCAATAAGCAAACATTCAAGTGCATTACAAGCCGAAGGTCTTTGAACTTTTGCATTAATAACAAGTGGAAGGCTTTCAAGTAGTTTTGCGCTTTTTTCAATATACATATGGCAAACGCCTTTAAAATGCTTTAAAACAGGCATGGTGGCTTGTTCAACAACAGCACGGATAAGGTTTTCGCCGCCACGTGGGATAAGCACATCAATGTATTCATGCAATTTGCACATAATTTGCACTGCTTCTCTGTCTGTTGTAGGAACGATTTGCACAGCTTTTTCAGGAAGTTTTGCTTCTTTTAAAGCTTGGCTGAGAAGTTCAGCTAAAGCTGTGTTTGCATGAATTGCCTCTGACCCGCCACGTAAGATAACTGCATTTCCTGCTCTAAGGCAAAGAATTGCAGCGTCTATAGTAACATTAGGGCGTGATTCGTAAATAATAGCAATAACACCAAGGGGCACACGCATTTTTCCAACTGTTAAACCATTTGGTCTTTGCCATTGTTCTTCTGTTATATTGATGGGGTGCGGATATTGTGCGGCATAAAGGCAAGCTTCTGCCATTTCTTCGATGATTTCATTTGTTAGTTGCAAACGCTGTCTATCATGCACGCTCATATTTTTTTCAATGGCTTTTTCAATATCTTTTTGTGAGGCTTCTAAAAGTTTTGCATTGTTCTTTCTTAATAAAGAAGCAAGAATTTCAAGTGCATAAGAAATATCCTTCCCTTGTGCCCTTGAAAGAATTTGTGCTGATTTTTTTGCATCTTTGCCCATTTCCAAAAGTATTTTTTGTATATCCATGCTAAAACCTCATAATATTAAAGGAATTTTTAATAGCTATACAGTATTATTTGCTTTTGAGCAAGTGCCCCTTCACAGGGCTTAAATAATTATATTTTTATGCTTACAATCTTTCCTTGATAAGCTTTTCCTTTTTTGTTACTTTATAAAAATACATCATTAAAAGTATTATTTTAATATATAAGGAGAAGAGTTTTAACTCTAACGGACTATGTCAGAAGATAAAAATTGCGATCAATGCGGAACCTGCTGTAGAAAAGGCGGGCCTGCAATACATGATAAAGATTTAGATTTATTGTCAAGCAGCACAATTCGTATTGCTGATTTAATGACTTTTCGCCCCGGTGAATTTGTGCTTGATGAATCTATGCAAAAAGTTGTGCCCTTGGAAGTTGACCTTGTGAAGATTGCCCCTGCCATTAATAATGAAGAGCATGATTGGACTTGCCGTTTTCTTTTTGAAAAAGATAGGAATTTTTCCTGTGCTTTACACGGCAAGCACCCTGCTGAATGTAGGGCTTTATATTGCAAAAACCCAGAATTTTTATTGGCACTTCCTGCCGATGGAAGGCAAACACGCAAGCAAATTATTGAGCACACAAAATCACCTTCTTGGTGGCTTGAGCTTATTAACACGCATGCAGAAAACTGCGATTTAGCAAAAGTTGCAGAATATATTGTAAAAATTGAGGAAGAAGGGTCAAAACAAGCACTTGTGGAGATGATTGCCTTTGATAATTCTTTCAGGGAATTGGTTTTGGAAAAAACCGATATCACAGAAGATTTGCTTCCTTTCTTGTTTGGCAGACCTCTTCTTGGGCTTATGCACCAATATAAAGTTGAGGTTTTAAAAACAGATAAGGGGCTTTTACTTCGCAAAAATTCATAATTAAGTTGAAAATATGATAGCATACATTGAAGGAAGATTTTTAGAGCAAACAGAAAATTCTGTGATTGTGCTTACAGAAGGTGGTGTGGGTTATGAAATTTTTGCCCCAAGCCATGCTCTTGCTCGTTTGCCCCAAAAGGGTGAAATTGTTGTTTTTTTCACAGTGCATGTGGTGCGTGAAGATGCAGCGGAGCTTTTTGGTTTTCCCACTTGGGATGAAAGGCAAACTTTCTTGGTGCTTACTTCTATTAACCGAGTTGGTGCAAGAACTGCTTTATCTATTCTTTCAACCTTCAATCCTGATGAACTTCGGCAGATAGTTGCAGATAATAATAGCCTTGCATTAACACAAGTTTCAGGTATAGGCAAAAAATCAGCTCAGCAAATCTTTTTGGATTTACAGTATAAACTACAGGGCAGTGCAAGTGCGGGGCTTGATTTGCCTGCTTCAGAATCAAATAAAGTTTTGATTGATACTATTGCGGCACTTGTAAATCTTGGCTATCAAGAAGAGGAAATTCGCCCTATTGTCAAGGAAGTTTTGAATGAAAACGCTGACTTTGACGTAACAGAAGCGATAAGGGCAAGCCTTAAAAAATTAGCACAAAATAAAAGGGCATAATTATGAGTGATTTTGCCAACCATACAGACTTTTCTGATGAGCATATACGCCCACAAAGGCTTGAAGACTTTATTGGGCAAGAAGATCTTCGTAAAAACTTGCGTGTGTATATCGATGCTGCTAAAGATAGAAATACAGCTATCGACCATTTGCTGTTTTACGGAAATCCCGGACTTGGCAAAACCACTTTAGCACGCATTATTGCCTCTGAGCTTGGCGTGAATTTAGTTACAACTTCAGGCCCTGTTTTAGAACGCTCCGGTGATTTGGCGGCAATCCTTACAAATTTAAGCAGAAATGATATTTTATTTGTGGACGAAATTCACCGCATGCCCATAACCATTGAAGAAATTCTCTATCCTGCAATGGAAGATTTTAAGCTTGATCTGGTAATAGGGCAAGGGCCTGCCGCAAGAACAGTAAAACTTGATATTGAGCCATTTACTTTGGTGGGTGCAACAACAAGGCTTGGGCTTTTGTCTTCACCTCTTCGTGATAGATTTGGCATTATTTCAAGGCTTGAATTTTATACTCCAAATGAATTAAAGCTTGTTGTGGCAAGGGCTGCACGGATTTTTAATATAATGATAGAAGAAAAAGCTTGCCTTGAAATTGGCAAACGCTCAAGGGGCACGCCACGAATTGCAAACAGGCTGCTTCGTAGGGTGAGAGACTTTGCTTTTGCTGCAGTGAAAGGCTCTGATGAAGAGGCACGCATCACCTTGGATATAGCAAAGTCAGCTTTGGTTCGTCTTGATATTGATGAAGAGGGGCTTGATTCTATGGATAGGCATATTCTTTCTGTGATTATCGATCATTACGATGGCGGCCCTGTGGGGGCAAAAACACTTGCGGTGGCTGTTTCAGAAGAATTGCGAACTATTGAAGATATTTATGAACCATATCTTATACAATGCGGCTATCTCAAAAGAACTCCTCGCGGCCGCATGGCAACAGCGAAAGCCTATAAACATATAGGCGGCAAACAGAATTTCTTGGAA